>JAZGDH010000007.1:0-6637 GCA_036477555.1 Acidobacteriota bacterium | reverse complement strand
GGGGATGCGGCGACCGGCGATGCGGCGCGCGAGCGGTATCTGATCCGGCTGCAACCGGTCCCGCGACTGGTCAAGGCGGAGAACTGGACCGACAGGGAGAACGAGATCGTCGCCGAGCACTTCCGGGGTCTGAAGAAGAGGCTCGCCGGCTCATGAACGAGGATGCGGTGGTGGAGGGTGGGGTCATGACAGCCAGACTGTTTCCGTACCGGGTGGCGCTGATCCGCGCGGGGAGCGAGTGATGCGCGGATACATCATCGTCGACATCAAGATCACCGATCCGGAGCGCTACCAGGAGTACAAAGAAACGGCCGCGGCGGCGGTCGAGGCGTACGGCGGCCGTTACGTGGTCCGTGGCGGGAAAACGGAGAGGCTGGAGGGGGACTGGGACAACGGCCGCATCGTCGTGCTGGAGTTCGACAGCCCCGAGCGCGCTCGCGCCTGGTGGGCGTCGGAGGAGTACCGCGCCCCGAAGGCGCTCCGGCAAAGCGCCTCGGTGACCCGGATGATCCTGGTCGAGGGAGCCTGAAGAGACTGCGGGCGGGGGGAGATGCCCGTGGCATTCATGTCCTATACTGAGTGTCGGATGGCTTGCGTACGGCAAGGATACCGAGGGAAATATCTTCGGTGTGATGCAGGCCGATGCAGGGGCCCGGTGAGTCGGGCCGCCAGGCGGGGGAGGCGATGACCGAGACGACGGAAGCGGCAGGATCGCTGCCGCAGGAAGCGCGTAAGTGGGCGACGATCTGCCATCTCAGCGCCCTGGTCGGGCTGATGGGAAACGGCGTGGGGTTTCTCCTGGCGCCGTTGATCGTCTGGTTGATCAAGAGGGACGATCATCCCTTCATCGACGCGCAGGGTAAGGATGCCGTGAACTTCCAGCTCACGATGTTTCTGACGCTGCTGCTCGGAATCATCCTGATCCCGGTCGTGATCGGGATCGTCGTGATGCTGGTGGCGGCATTGGTGATGACGGTGCTTCCGATCGTGGCCGCCGTGAAGAGCAACAAGGGTGAGCCGTACAGCTATCCTCTGACGATTCACTTTATCAAGTAGCGGCGCGGCCGGAAATCAGAGCGCGGCCCGGGCCGCGCCGGAGGGACGGGGATGGCTGGGTACCCCGGCAGGTCGCTCACGCAGAAACTCGGTGTGAAGCCGCATCATCGCGTGGCGCTCCTCGGCGCACCACGCGGAGCCCGGGCCCTGCTCGAGCCGCTTCCCGCCGGAGTGCGCCTGAACCGGAAGCCGACTCCCGAGACCGACCTTGCCCTGCTGTTCGCGTCGAGTCACGCGGAACTCCGTGCCTCGTTCCCGGTGGCGATGAAACAGATGTCCCTCGACGGGACGATCTGGGTCGCCTGGCCGAAGCGTGCTTCGGGGGTCTCGACCGATCTGACGGGCGATAGGGTGCGGGCGTTCGGCCTGGCGAGCGGACTGGTCGACGTGAAGGTGTGCGCCGTCGACGATGTCTGGTCCGGTCTGAAGTTCGTGCGCAGGCTGGAGGACCGCAGAAAATTGAGGGACTGCGTGGGGATGAAGGGTTGATCATGAGCGAGGGCACGCCGGTTCCCGGAGGTCTTCGCATGCCGGCGGAGTGGGAGCCACACGAGGGGACCTGGTTGCAGTGGCCGCACGAGGACACGTTTCCGGGGAGCCAGCTCAAGCTGGAGAAGACGTGGCTGGCCATGCTGCGAGCCCTGCGCGAACGGGAACGCGTCCACGTCGCCCTGCCCGACGCGCGCAGGCAGGATCACCTGCGCCACCTGCTGGAGTTTTTTAGACTCGAGTCGGAGAACATCGATCTCCAGATTATTCCCACGAACGACGTCTGGGTGCGCGACAACGGGCCGATCTTCGTCGTCGACGAAGAGGGCCGGCCGGCGGTCACACACTGGCGCTTCAACGGCTGGGGCGGGAGGTTCCGCCACGATCTCGACGCGCGCGTGCCCGAGATCGTGGCCGACCGGCTCGGAATGCGGTGCCTCGACGCGCCGCTGGTTCTCGAGGGGGGAGCCATCGAGGTGAATGGTTGTGGGGCGCTTCTCGCGACCCGCAGTTCGATCCTCAATCCGAACCGCAACCCCGGCGTCACGCAGGAGCAGGTCGAGTCGATCCTGGAGCGGTATCTGGGGATCGGTCACGTCATCTGGCTGTCCGGCGCGCCCGATCAGGTCTGCGAGGCGCTGGGCGACACGACCGACTACCACGTCGATATCGCAGCGAGGTTCGTGGGTGCCTCGACCGTTCTGTACACGTGGACCGATGACGAGTCCGACCCGCGCCACCCGTATTTGAAAAAGCATCTCGAGGAGCTGCGCGCGGCGACCGACGGCTCGGGAAGGCCGCTGGAGCTGATTCCCCTGCCGACGCCGCAGGGAGGCATCTACGCGACCGATCCCGCGTCGGTCTGGGGGCACGGCAATGGGTTCACCGACGCCGCCTACATGAACTACTACGTGGCCAACGGGGTCGTTCTGTTGCCCGTGTTCGGAAACGTCCGGGACGAGACGGCCCGCAAGATCATCGGCGAGCATTTCCCCGATCGTGAGATCATCGGGATTCCCGCCGTCTCGCTCACCGAGGACGGCGGCGCAATGCACTGCGTCACACAGCAGCAGCCGTGCGGGGTGGGCGCGGCCCGACTCGAAACGGTCTAGAAGTCCGTCCCGGTCTCGCGTCGGGCCGCACAACCGAGCCCGAACCGGGTTATGATGCCCAGGCACAATCGGGGCTCGCCCCCAGCGGCGCGACGCTTTCCTCCCGGAGACCTGCCGCATGGCGAAGAAAAAGCAAAAAAAGAAAAAGGTGCGCGCAGAAATCGGGATGCGGCCGTATGCCGATCGCTTGAAAATCATCCTGAAGGATCAGGATGCGCTGCCGCGCTTCCGACAGGATCTCTCCATCATCGAGGATCTTGCACGGCTCGCCTGGCACGTCCCGGTGCTGGAGCGATCGCTGAAGGAACTCGTCGATGGTACGCCTGAAGGGCGGGCGCGCCGGCTCGAGGAGCGGCTCGTGGCGCTGGCCACCGACGTCGAGAGGGTCCACGGCCTCTGTCGCAGCGTGCGGGGTCCGCTCCGTCGGCTGCTGAAAACGCGCCCCGGCTCTCGCCCGCCCCGGTCCACCCTGGTGCCGTTCACCCGCCGATCGGGCAAGTCGTCCCGTGACGACGTGCGACCCGACGCCTCCTGAAAGAGCGATCGGCGCCGTCGCGCCGCGGAGAGCCGCTGCAGTGACCCGGAAAACCATCCTGTGGACCCGATCGGTCAGCGCCCGCATCGACGCGGAGCGGTCGCGGTTTCTCTCACGCGCCAGCCTCAGGGCGTTGTCCGCCAGCAGCGCCCGGACCCTCCTCGAGGCGGCGTCGGCCGAGGTCCCCGATCTGATCGTTCTCTCCGACGATCTTCCCGAAATGTCGGCCTCCGATATCCTGCGCAAGCTTCGCAGTGATGAGCGCACCCGCGGGATCCCGATCATCGTCCTGGCACAGGCGGATCGGAATGGAGGGGCGCTGCGCCGCGAGGAGGATATCCGGATCCTCGAGAGTGGCGTCACTCAGGAGATCCTTCAGGAATCGATCGTCACGAGTCTCGGGGTGAAGCTGCGCCAGTACGAACGCCATTCCGTCGTGCTGCCGGTGGAGCGGGGACGGATCTTCAGGGAGTTCCTCGGATACTCGAACTCGATGAGCGAGGGAGGAATGGGGTTCGAAACGCTGTCGCGCATTCGCGACGATGAGATGCTGCCTCTGCGCATTTACCGGAACAGCGAGGAGAAGCCGATCTCCGCCATCGGCCGGGTCCGCGGCGTGCGTCCCAACCTCGAAACGGGGAATGGCTATTCGGTCGGGGTCGAGTTCTACCGCATGAGCCGGGGCGATCGGGATCGACTGCTCGAACTCTTCCCCAGCGATTCGTGTGTCGTCTGGGGTCCGGACCGCCCCACCGACATCCCCCCCGACAATGCTCCGACAGGCGGCAGACGCGGCTGATTCCAGGCGCGCCGCCCGCGAGCACCTCCGTTCGTCACGATCTGGGAAAAACCTTCTCGGCCGTCCCCGAGAGGATCGCCGAGCGTGCTCTGTCCGACATCGGCAGGGAGCGGAACTCTTCTAGGTTTGTTCCGATCGAGGGAACGCCAGGCCCCGGCCAGTCGGTTCCGAACATCGCCTTGTCGGCTATCTCCTCGAGGCGGGGGAAGTAGCGGGGCAGCGCCCGCGGTGGGACGCCGGAGATGTCCATGTAGACGTTCGGATGACGTCTCAGGAGGAAGAAGCAGACGTCCATCCAGAGTGGACGGCCGCCGTGGGCCATGATGATCTTCAGATCAGGATAGTCGACCGCCACGTCGTCGAGATCGATCGGATCGCCATACTTGTTGCGCGCCGCCGGGAAGATCGAGGTTCCGGTGTGCACCATGACCGGGATGCCGAGTTCCTGGGCGCGCGCGTAAACCCCCGCGAGCTGCGGCAGATTTCCCCCGTCGCGGTACGCATTGAGGCGGAACAGCTGGTGGGGCGGGTGGAGCTTGAGGGCACGGATGCCGTGCTGCTCCACGGCGCGCGTCAGATCACCCACCGGATCGCGGGACAGCCGGGGGTGCACGCCCCCCATCGGCACGAGGCGATCCTCGTGGCCGCGGCAGTAGCGTCCGACCCAGGCGTTTATATCTTCGGTGAATCCGATCACATCCGGACTGACGTAGTTGACGAGCACCGCCCGGTCGACACCCTCGCCATCGAGATGCCGGAGAAGGTTGTCGGGTGATTCGCACAGGGAGTGGATCAGATCGGTATCGTTCCGCCCCGCGGTCATGAGCGCGAACGCCTCCGGTCGGAACTGCTCCCGGGGCTGGATGTGGAGGTGCGCGTCGATGACCATGATCGGGGATCCCCATGGGCGCGACCGGCCCGGGCCGGATGCGCGGGCGAACCGCTCAGCGCCCCCGGAAGCGCGGTCTACGCTTCTCGAGAAACGCCTTCATCCCTTCGTGTCGATCCTCCGACTCGAACAGGATCGCCTGGCCGAGCCTCTCCGCGGCTTGGCCTGCCTCGGCGCCGTATGCGGAGGCGGCGAGCGCCAGCTTCGCCACCCGCAGCGCCAGCGGAGCCTTGCGCGCGATCATTGCGGCGACGGCGCGGGCCGCATCGAGGACGCCATCATCGTCGACGATCCGGTTGACGAGACCGATGTGGCAGGCCTCTTCGGCATCGATGATGCGGCCGGTCAGGATCATCTCTCTCGCGCGACCCATCCCGATGATGCGCGGCAGACGCAATGTGGCGCCGGCGGCCGGGATGATCCCCAGGCCGACCTCGGGCTGGCCGAACCGCGCCGACGTTCCGGCGATCCTGAGATCACACGCGAGCGCCAGCTCCAGGCCGCCGCCGAGCGCATGGCCGCGGATGGCGGCGATGGTCGGGACGGGGAAATTCTCGAGCTTCAGGAAGAGGCCGGAGTTGATGCCGAGCAGAGCGTCCCCGGCGCGCCGCTTCAGGAGTTCGCGGATGTCGGCGCCGGCGGCGAACGCCTCGTGGCCGGCGCCGATCAGGACCAGGGCCCGCGTCGAGTGGTCCTCGGCGAGATGATCGAGCACCGCGTGCAGTTCGTCGATCGTTCTCGCGTCAATCGCGTTGCGCACGCGGGGGCGGTTCAGGGTGACGACCGCGATACCGCCGCCGGTCTCGAGCTTCAGGTTAAGTAGCCGTGCGTCGGCGGTCGCACCGCCGCGCCCGCCCGGTTTACGTCGCTGGCCGGCGGTGCGGCGACGCGTCCCGCGCCGGGTCGTGGTGGATCGGGCTCGCGCGGATCGCTTCATGGCTGCAGGATGATCTTGCCGAAGAGGGTCCGATCCGCCATGGCGCGATGCCCCTCGGCGACGCGATCGAGCGGAATCACGCGATCGATTACCGGCTTCAGCCGTCCGTCGCCGACGAGCCGCGCGACCGTCCGCAACTCGGCGCGACTGCCCATCGTCGAGCCGAGGATCGAGAGTCCCTTCGAGAACAGGTATCGGATGTCGGTTACCCCCTGGTAGCCCGAGGTGGCGCCGCAGGTGACGAGCCGGCCTCCAGGTGAGAGCGACTTCACGCTGGCGTCCCAGACCGCCTCGCCGACGTTCTCGATGATGACGTCGACGCCGCGCCCTTCGGTGAGGCGACGCACCTCGCCCCGCAGATCCGTATCGCGGTAGAGGATCACCTCGTCGGCGCCGAGGCTGCGGACCTTCTCACCCTTCTCCTTCGAGCCGACCGTCGTCAGGACCCGCGCGCCGTGGATCTTCGCCATCTGGATAGCGGCGCTGCCGACCCCGCTGGCGCCGGCCTGAACGAGAACCGTCTCGCCCATCCGCACAGCGGCGCGGGTGACGAGCATGTGCCAGGCGGTCAGGAAGACGAGAGGAAAGGCGGCTCCCTGTTCGAACGAGAGGGAGTCGGGAAGCGGGAGGACGTTCCCCTCCGGCAGAAGGGTGTACTCCGCCTGCGTGCCGTCGCAATGCTCGCCGATGATACCGTATTCGGCGCACAGCGGATCCCATCCGTCGAGGCAATGCGCGCACCGCCCGCAGCAGAGACCGGGCGCCACGAAGATGCGATCCCCCGCCTTGATCGAGCCGACGCCGGGACCGAGCGCCTCGA
>JAZGDH010000069.1:0-3239 GCA_036477555.1 Acidobacteriota bacterium | reverse complement strand
TCGGCAACCGGATGCTGCAGGGGTATTTCAGAGAGTCGCGGCTGGCCGCCTACCGCGGTGCCGCGCTTCAGGAGATCGATGCCGCGCTGTTCGATTTCGGCATGTCGATGGGTCCGTACGCCGTCAGCGACATGGCCGGGCTTGACGTCGGGTACCGCGCGCGGCGGGCGATCCCCGGGTTGTCACAATCCGAGCGGGAGGATCCGGTCGTCGACACTCTTGTCGAGATGGGCCGGCTCGGTCAGAAGACCGGCCGCGGGTTCTTCAGATATGAGAAGGGTTCGCGCTCGCCGATCCCGGATCCGGAGGTGGAGACGATGTTCCGCGCGGCGGCTGAGCGCCTGGGGATCGCCCGGCGCCCGGTCGATGCGGAGGAGATCGTCTCCCGCTGCCTGTGTGCGCTCGTCAACGAGGGGGCCCGCATTCTCGAGGAGGGGATCGCCCTGCGCGCCACGGACATCGATCTGGTCTGGATCAACGGGTACGGCTTCCCACCCTACCGCGGCGGCCCGATGTTTCACGCCGAGCGACTCGGCCTTCGAGTCATCCTCGACCGGGTCCGCGCCTACCATGGGGAGAGCGGGCTCCAGCACTGGAAACCATCCGCTCTTCTGGAACGGCTCGCGTCGGAAGGGAAAGGGTTCTCCACCCTCCCCTGAGACGTCAAGACGGCGCCGCACTGAGGGTGGCGTTTCTACGATGTCGAATCTTTCGCTTGCGGGTCTGACCTTACGGGCAGGGTGGCGCCGTCGCGTTCGGATCGGCGGGGCTCGCGGGAGTCCCCTTGCGGCCGAAGCGCGACAGGAGCCCCCGGCAGTTGACCCGGACTTCATCGTTCTGTCGGCCCATCGCTGCATGGATGTTATCCGTCAGGCTCAGGATGAAGCCGCTCCCCTTCCCTTTGGTCACCTTCCGGTCGGGGTCAGAGCTCTTGACCCTGGCGCCCACCGCCTTGCCGGCCTCGACCAGATCGAGCTCGGTGACCGTCTCATCAAGGCTCCCTTCGATGCGGATGCCGATCCTGCCGAGCACCCTGGCGGCCTGCGCCTCCTGGACTTCGGGGGGAGCACCGGGATCGACGACTGCCCCCGCGGATCGTGCGAGCCCGAGCAGGAGGGTCCGCCTGGTCATGTGGGAGGGGGCCGCCAGAGCCGGGGACAGCCCGATCAGCAGGATGAAGAGAGACAAGAGCACGGCGGCATGTTTCACTGAGCACTCCATGTCGAGGGGCCTTGAGGCGACGATGCGGCCGTTCGCGATCAGAGCCGAAGGGAACACCGGGGGGCGTATGCGGCCCACACAGCTTCACTACTTAATACGGCAATAATTTCCTGTTGGCAATGACTATCTGGGCTCGCACCGGGTATCTTGCTGTGAATCTTCAGCGGGTCACAGTCGGATTCTTGACGATCGCACGACCCGGGCAGGCTCCTAGGGATCATCGCCTCCGACCGATGCACCGTTCTCCACCTGGGCGATGATCCGGGCGACGTTGTGGATGTAGTGAAACCCCGAGGCAAGCGTCGCCGCGAGGGTCAGCCAGCTGAGTGCCTGGATGAACACCGGCGATCCCTGCCCGAGAGCATTGAACAGCAGGACGAATCCGATCATCGCAATCTGGGTCAGGGTGGTCGCCTTGCCGAGTATCGTCGGCGGAAAACGGCTCAATCCTGAGGCCAGGTGGATCACCAGCGCGACCATGACGATGAAGACGTCGCGGCTGATCGTCACGATCGTCAGGTAGATCGGGATGTGATTCGGCACGGCGTAGTCGGGGAAGGTCTGCGGATTATCGGGGATCGAAAGGACGATGAAGCAGGCTGTCATCAGGAGTTTGTCGGCCATCGGGTCGAGAAAGGAGCCGAGCGACGATTTCTGGCGGTAGCGGCGCGCGATCACCCCGTCCAGCATGTCGCTCAGGCCGGCGAGCGTGAAGACGAGGAGCGCCCACCCGGAATGATTCGACAGCACCAGCGTGATGATGAGCGGGATGACCGCCATCCGGGCAATGGTCAACTGGTTGGCAAGCGTCATCCGCATCGTCGATTTTCCTCTTGAGTACAGCTCAACCGCGGCCCAGCGCTCGCGCCGCGAATTCCAGCGGGCCGGTGAATCGATCGACCCGCGAGGGGTCGACGTCAAACCAGGTCACCCCTTCCTCCCTGCGGAACCACGTTCCCTGCCGCTTGGCGTAGCGTCGTGTGTTCCGCTGCGTGGTGGAGATCGCCTCCTCGAGCGACAGCTCACCGCGCAGATGGCTCAGTACTTCGCGATACCCCAGGGCCTTCAAGGCATTCGATTCGGGCGCCAGCCCGGCGGCCAGAAGTCCACGAACCTCGTCCACGAGACCGGCTTGAAAGAATCGCTCCACGCGCGCATCGATCAACCGGCACAGCGCTTCACGGTCCATGCTCAGACCAATTTTGACCGAGCGGTACCGATCCGGCCCGAAAGGCGCGTCCCGGATCCTGTCGCTGAGCCCGCGGCGCGACTTGAAATAGACTTCCAGTGCCCGGACGATTCGTTGCCGATCCCGCGCCGGCAGGCGCCGTCCCGCTTCGACGTCGACGCGCAGCAGCATCCGGTGAAGGTATCCGGGGCCACGCTCCTGTTCCCGCGAACGAAGGCGCCGCCGGATCGTCTCATCCCTGCGTGGAGCATCGATGATCCCCTTCAGCAACCCACGCAGATAAAGACCGGTCCCGCCGACCAGGATCGGGAGGCGGCCCCGTTTCCGGATCCCCTCGATCGCCTGCTCGGAGGAGCGGACAAAATCACCCATCGAATAATCGACATCCGGCGGCGCCAGATCGATCCCGTGATGCGGCACCCGCGCCCGTGTCGGCACGTCCGGCTTCGCCGTGCCGAGGTCGAGGCCCCGGTACACCTGCATCGAATCGACGCTGACCAGCTCGCCGTTGAATCGCTCGCACGCGAGGAGAGTGAACTCGCTCTTCCCGATCCCCGTCGGTCCGACGACGACCAGAACGGGCGGCCCCGACGGCGAGCCGGCCGGCGCCCCGTCACCCTCCCCGGCGCCGCTCCCTGTCACGTTGCTCGTTGATCGCCGCGACCCGATGGTCGTCGCAGTAAATGCGTCCGCGCGCCACCGGTCGCCTGCATCGGGGGCACGACCGGGCGACGATGCCGGCCGTGACCCGTCCCAGGATTTTGAGGACGATCCCACTCGCGATACCGATCCCCCCGGCCGCCAGCAAGGTGCGCACCAGCGAGATGTC
>JAZGDH010000068.1:0-2762 GCA_036477555.1 Acidobacteriota bacterium | reverse complement strand
TCGAGGCGAGCAGCCGTGCGGGGAAGCGCTTGATCTGGGTGTTGTAGCCGCGGACCGCCTCGTTGTACCGGCGGCGCTCGGTGGCGATGCGGTTCTCGGAACCAGCCAATTCATCCTGAAGACGGATGAAGTTCTCGTTCGATTTCAGATTCGGATAATTCTCGGCGATGGCGAGCAGTCGGCCGAGGGCCGATGTCATGCCGGCGTTCGCGGCCGCCGCCTCCCGTGGCGAGGCGGCCCCGGCGAGACGGGCGCGCGCGTTGGCGACGTTCTCGAAGATCGATTTCTCCTGCGCCGCGAACCCCTTGACCGTCTCGACGAGATTCGGGATCAGATCGGCGCGTCGCTGCAGGACGTTTTCCACCTGCGCCCAGGCGCCGTCAATCGATTCGTTGGCCGTGACCATGCGGTTGTAGATCGAGATCGGCCACATGACGAGGATGATCAGCAGCAGCACGATCACCCCACCGACGACGAGGCAACCGGTCAATCCTTTCTTCATCGGTTCGCGCCTCCTCCCTGTGTCTGGAATCGGTCCACGGCGTGGACCGCCTGGCCCAGTGCCTGATAGTAGCGCGTGAAGACGACCCCGGGATCCCCATCGATCTTCCCACCCCGTTTCAGGGCCGCGATCGCATCGAACGGAGCCTTTTCGATCCCGGCCCGGGCGCAGAAAGCGGCGACGACCTCATCGTTGTGCATCGGCGCCGATCCTCCCAGGAGATGCAGGCATCCACGAAACAGCGCGACGAATGTCGAGTACGAGCCAGCCAGCAGCAACCGCATCCCCTCGCGATTGTCGTGCACCTCGATGTATCCTTCCCGTAACCGCATCATTTTCTCCCGCAGCTCGCGCTCGCACTGCAGTCTCAGGTGATCGGGGTGCACCACCAGGTCGGTGAACGGGTCGCTACCGTGCAGGACCCGGTGCGCCTCCTTGATGTCGAGGAACTCGACCGGGAAGACGTCGGCGGAATCGCGCAGCGTCTCGACCGAGAAGAGCCGGGGCGGGCGCTGCTTCTTCCGGCGCCAGGTCGCAAACACCGGGCGCAGTTGCGCAAGAGTCCCCGGCTCCAGGTCAGCCAGGACGACCAGAAGATTGAAGTCGCTGGTCGCCTTCTGATAATCGCCGCGCGCCGCCGAACCGTACAGGACGACGCTCGCCAGACGCTCGCCCAGCGCGGTCACGAGCCCCTCGACCATCGTTTTCAGAACCGGGTTGTCCACCGTTCGAGCCTCGCTCATTCGAATACCTCGTTTCCCCTCTCCCGGCGCCCGCTCAGAACCCGCGTCCGGCGCCACCACCCCCGAAGCCACCCCCGCCAAAGCCGCCGAAACCGCCACCGCCGAACCCTCCGCCACCGAAGCCACCCGAGCCGTAGCCGCCGCCGAAACCGCCGAAGTAGAAGCCGGACCGTGACCGGCGGAAGCGATTGCGCCGCGCGGAACGGAAAAGCCCGAAGAATCCCATGTAGCCCAGAAACATCAGCATCATGATCAGCCTGCCGACGAGCCCCGCGCCGCTGCGCCCGCGGGATCGCGGCGCTTCCCGCTCCGCTCCCGTGATCGTCACTCCGTATTCGCGCGCGGCCTCACCGGCAACCGCGGCTCCCGCCGCGGCGAGACCGGTCGAGAAATCGTTCCGCTCCAGGTGCGGCATGACGAACTGGTCGAGGATACCGCCTACCTTCCCGTCCGGAAGAAACCCCTCGACGCCGTAGCCGGTGGCGATAAAAATCCTCCGCTCCTCGAGCGCGAAGGCGACCACCACACCCCGGTCCTCTCCCGCGCGCCCGACACCCCACTGTGTGCCGACCCGGACGGAGAAATCGTCGATCGGCTCCCCCTCGAGCCGCGGCACCGTCACGGTGACCAGGGCGACGCCGGTCTTCTCGAACAGCTCACGGCTGAGCGCTTCGAGCAGTTGCGCGTGGCTCTGATTGATGACCCCGGCCTGGTCGTAGACGGCGCGCCCGGGTGTGGCCGGGATCTCCACCTGCGCGGTCGTGGGAGCGACGGCGAGCCAGAAAAGCGTGAGCGCAACAAAACCGCTCGTGGCGCTCCGATCGCCGCTCAAAAGATCGACTCTTCCTCCTCCGATCCCTCGGGAGGGGGCGGAGGAACGTAGCCGGTCGGCGGGCCGGTTGCCGTGATCTCCTTCTTCTTCACGCTCAGATAGTAGACCGGGCGGCCCTTTCCGGAGACCGACACCCGTTCCGTCAGATAAACGTACTGGGTGGCGTCCGACCAGATCGTGTCGAATTGATCGTGCCGGTCATCCCCGTAGGCGTTGATCTCCGCCTTGCGGCGGGTCACGTCGGGCTCTCCGAATCGGCGCGAGAAGCGCTTGATGTAGTGGTCAGAGGAGACCCCGCTGCGGCCGAAATGCACATCGATCCGAGCCAGATGCGACGTGGGTTCATCGTTCTCGAAGGTCAGTTCGGCCGAGTGCCCGTCGGGACTGTCGTAGATCCAGATCCTGTGGCTCCTTCCGGAGGAGGATCGGGTCCGCCGGATCGGGCGCACCTTCGCCACCTGTTGCCGGGTCATGCCGAGCGACAGCCCGTCGAAAAGAGGCGAGGGGAACCGTTTGGCGGCCGGAGGAGCATCCTCCTCCTTCGCACCACCACATCCATGCAGGAGCGCGGTCGCCAGCAGGATATTGCCCGCCACCAGCAGTCTCCAGCGCTGCCGACCGGCCAGTCGAAACCGAAGGGAAGTCCCACTCATCGCCGGGATGGTATCACCACGCCCGGCCGCGA
>JAZGDH010000067.1:0-2363 GCA_036477555.1 Acidobacteriota bacterium | reverse complement strand
GCGCCGCCACGATCCGCCCGTCATCAGCCGGATCGAGAGGGGGAGGGTGCTGCTCGACCTGCGCACCGTGCTCGAAGAGCAGGACCGGACGATCGCCGACGCCCTGGTCGCGGCCGCCGACTGACGGAATCAGACGTTGAAGCGGAAGTTGATGACGTCGCCGTCGAGCACGACGTACTCCTTTCCCTCGGAACGCAGCCTGGCCTTCTCGCGCGCCGCCGCGAAGCCTCCGAGGGTCTGCAGATCGTCGTAACTCACCACCTCCGCGCGAATGAACCCGCGCTCGAAATCGCTGTGGATCGTCCCCGCCGCCCGCGGCGCGACGATGCCGCTGCGCACCGGCCAGGCCCTGCACTCGTCCTCGCCGACGGTGAAGAACTGGATCAGGCCGAGCAGAGAGAAGGCCGCCCGGATCAGCCGATCCCTGGCCGATTCGCTCAGACCGAGATCCTCCTGAAAGGCGCGAGCGTCGTTCGCGTCGAGCTCGGCGATCTCCTTCTCCACCTTGGCGGACAGGCCGCACAGGGTCACCGAGGGCCGTCCCCCAATCGCTGCAAGACCCATGTCCTGCGAGAACGTCGGGATCGTGCGGACGTCGGCTTCGTCCAGATTGATGATCGGCAGCAGGGGCTTCGCGGTCAGAAATGCAAATCCACGAATCCGTTTCAGATCCTCCTCCTGCAGGTCGAGGGCCCGGATTGGCCTCTCGCGCTCGAGCGCTTCACGGCAACGCTTGATGATCGGGAGCTCCGCCTCGTCCTCTTTGTTCTTCATCTTTCTGATGTTCAATTCCAGGCGTTCGATCCGGCGCTCCGCCACGGCCAGATCGGCCAGCATCAGCTCTGTCTCCATCGTCTCGATGTCGCGTTTCGGATCGAGATCGCCCTCGCTGTGCGGGATCTCCGGATCGCGGAAGGCGCGCACCACGTGCGCGATGGCATCCACGTTGCGCAGCTCCTGCAGGGAGAGCGAGTCCTTCGCCTCTCCCTTCTGGAGACCCTGGATGTCGACGAAATCGATCTGTGAGTAGGTAGTCTTCTTCGGCTTGAACATCCCCGTCAGGACGTCGAGTCGGGGATCGGGGACGCGGGCGACGCCGATGTTCGGCTGGCTCTTTCCGGTCGCGTACTTGTCGACGCTGATCCCGGCCCCGGTCAGAATGTTGAAGAGGGTCGTCTTGCCGACCTTCGGAAAGCCCAGAAGCCCGAATTTCATCGCGCCGCATCCCTTTCGAGGGGCTGTTCGTGAAGGCCGGATTCTATCAGGGGTTCGGACCGATCGGGTGTATCATGGTGGCACGATTCAGTCCCACAGGAGGTCGTCATGAGATCAACCATACTCCTCGGGGCCCTGCTGCTCCTCATGAGCGCCGCACCCGCCCTGGCGGAGGAAACGCCGGAACCGCTATCCGTCGACTACGTCATCGGTATGCTGCAGGCCGGAATGACCGGCGATGCGATCGTCGAGCACATTCTCGAAAACGAACTCGCCTTTGCCGTGCGCAAGGGGGATATCGATCGCCTGCTCGAGGCAGGAGCCGGTGAAAGCGTCCTGATGTCGGTGTTGCAAAATACCTGGTCGCGTCCTCGCCGTCTCGATGCCGAGGAGGGCGCCGAGGGGGAATCCGGGGAATCCTACAAGGAGGATGACGCCGACCCGCGCGCCTACTACTACGGTGCGTTCTATTTCGGCTGGCCGGGGTATTACGCTTACTCACCCTTTTACTACGGCGGCTACGCCTACTACTACCCCTACTACTCCTCCTACTACTCCTATGGATACGGGGGATACTACGGCGGCAAGGGCGGCCATTACCGGCACGGGGGTCACTATGGCGGGCATGGCGGCAAGGTCGGTGTCGGCGCCGGGGGCCACAGCCGGAGGCACGGCGTCCAGCGTGGAGGCCACCAGGGCGGCCACTCCCGTGGGATGTCGGCGCGCGGGCATCGCGGTGGGTCCGGCCGAGGAATGTCGGCCCGGGGGCATCGCGGTGGGTCCGGCCGAGGAATGTCGGCGCGGGGGCACGGCGGCGGCCGGGGTGGACACGGTCGTGGTGGTGGCCGGGGGCACAGGTAGCCACACTGCCCCGACACCTCCGCATCCTTGACGGAGACGGGGCGTGATGCTACAAGATTGAACTTCGGGGCGTAGCGCAGCCTGGCAGCGCATTTGCTTTGGGAGCCCACGGAAAGCCGCGCCCATCAACGTTCACAGGGGTTTTAGGAACAGTAGATCACGCCAGAGACAGAGTTACTGTTCCTCCTACTGTTCCTCGAACGCGCCCGGACTGACCCCGAACAATCTCCCGCCTCTGCCCGCTGCACTCGGGCCGCTTCCGAACCGACCTCACTTCCCAGTTGCCT
>JAZGDH010000066.1:0-2467 GCA_036477555.1 Acidobacteriota bacterium | reverse complement strand
CCCGATCCGCGAAACGTCGGGACACCCGACTCGGCCGAGATTCCCGCTCCGGTGAGCGCGACGATGCCCTGCCCCCGCGCGATCATCTCCCTGAGGCGCGCAGTGATGGCAGCCATCGCCCTCCTCCCAAATTCATGTGACGGGGACATTCATGCTATTTGTCCCTCTATGAGGGTGTCAAGGACGGCCCCGCCGAGACATTCCCCACCTTCCCTGGCGGCATCCACTGCTGCATCGCCGCTCCTGTCGCTCGCGAGGGACCATCGAGGTCTACCGGTGCGCATGGCGCGGCTCGAAGTCGCTGCGACGCAGCAGCGGATGCCGCCAGGAAGAATCACGGCTCAGCGGGGCAGGCCGTTGAATCAGATAGGCTGCTCGCGTATAGTTCACCGGACCTGACCAGCAGCTCCGAGAGCCTCCAACGGGAGTTTTCCGCGCAATGCCGGAATCTGCAGGCGAACCTTCCCCCAAGCCGCGCACACCCGGTCTGCTGGTGTCGTTGATCCCGATCGCCATTCTCGTCGGCTCGCTGTTCTACGCCGTTCGCATCGAAGCCCCCACCCAGATCCCGCTGCTGTTCGCCGCCGCCGTGGCGGCCGGCATGGCGGTGTGGCTCGGCCACCCGTGGAAGGAGGTCGAGGAGGGACTGCAGCACGGCATCATCCTGGCGCTGAGGGCCTGCCTGATCCTGATGGTGATCGGGTCGCTGATCGGAACGTGGATTCTTTCGGGGATCGTGCCGGGGATGATCTTCTACGGGCTCAAGCTGCTGACCCCCGCGCTCTTTCTGTTCATGACCTGTCTGATCTGTTCCATCATCGCGCTCGCCACGGGGTCTTCGTGGTCGACCGCCGGGACCGTGGGGCTCGCCCTGATCGGGGTCGGCTCGGCGCTCGGAGTGCCGGTCGGCCAGACGGCGGGCGCGATCATCTCCGGAGCCTACTTCGGCGACAAGATGTCGCCCCTGTCCGACACGACCAATCTGGCCCCGGCCGTGGCCGGAGCGGAGTTGTTCGGGCACATCCGTCACATGATCTTCACCACGGGTCCGAGCCTTGTGGTGGCCCTGACTCTTTACGCCTTCATCGGGTGGCGCTACCGGGGGAACGATCTCGACATGGAATCGGTCGGCGCCATCCAGACGGCGCTCGAACAGAACTTCAATCTCGGCCCCTGGCTGCTGCTGGCGCCGGTGGCCGTGATCGTGATGGTGATCATGCGCCTGCCCGCGTTACCGGCATTGTTTATCGGCGCGGCGCTGGGAGGGGTGGTGGCCGCCCTGACCCAGCCGGGAACCGGTCTGGCCGACGTGATCAACGCTTTCTGGAGCGGATACGAGTCCAACACCGGCGTCGAGGCGGTCGACACGTTGCTGACCCGCGGCGGCATGGAAAGCATGATGGGCACGGTGGCGCTGATCTTCTGCGCCCTGGCGTTCGGCGGGGTGATGGAGCGCAGCGGGATGCTGGGGGCCCTCGGAGGGGCGATCCTGAAATTGGCGCACGGGACCGGGTCGCTGATCGCGGCGACCGTCGCCACCTGCATCGGAGTCAACATCTTCGCGCCCGATCAGTACATGTCGATCGTGGTGCCGGGGAGGATGTATCGGGAGGCCTACCTGAAGCGCGGGCTTCACCCCAAGAACCTGTCGCGCGCGCTGGAGGATTCCGGGACGCTGACCTCTCCGCTCGTCCCCTGGAACACCTGCGGGGCATTCATGTCGGCGACCCTGGGCGTGAGCGTCCTCGCATACCTACCGTTCGCCTTCCTGAATCTGCTCAATCCGCTCCTCTCGATCGTCTACGGCTTCACAGGATTTTCGATCGCCCGTCTCAAACCTGGTGATGAGGCTGCCGGTCAGGAGGAGCCGCTGCAGGACGCGTCCTTCTGATCATCCGCGCCACCAGGACGACCAGCACCAGATAAATCAGCCCTCCGGCGACGAAGTTCGCCCGCAAATCGATCGCGGTCAGGCCGCTGCAGACGATCGGACCGATCGAACCACCGAGCATGGCGCACGACGACAGGATGCTGTATCCCGACGCGCGGGCCGTATCGGGAATGAACTGCCCTCCGTAGGTGTAGGTCAGCGTCGCGGCCCCGCCCGACGCCAGCCCCAACAGCACGCGAAACAGGGCGAACGGCAGGGTTTCGCGGCAGAGCGCCATCGGCAGGATCGCCACCAGACCGCCCGCCATGCTCCAGCTCAGTAGAGTCAGCGGAGAAATCCTCGTCGCCAGTCGTCCGAGATACCATGCCGACAGGGCGCCCGCGAAGGCGCCTGCCGAGACGACCATGCCGGTGGTCGCCTCGAGCGAGCCACCCTCGCCGATGAACGACTGCATGGCCAGCGGCACGCTCAGTGTGAAGGTGCGTTCGACCAGATTCAGGAGGAACAGGAGCGGCAGGAGTGAGAGATACATCGGCAGCGCCAGAATCTCGCGAAACGTCGGCCTGCGGTCCGTCG
>JAZGDH010000065.1:0-2357 GCA_036477555.1 Acidobacteriota bacterium | reverse complement strand
GGGCTGATCCGCCACGCCGATCCACTGTGCTATCCTGCCGTATCCCGAGGGAGAGGTCATTGTCGGTGAGTGGTATCTCGACCGGGCTGTTTGCGGCCGCATCGGCGGGCGTGCTCGGGGCGCTTCTCCTCGCGCCGTTCGAGGAATTGAAACGCTTCTTCTTCGCGTTCAACAGCGGCCTGGCGCTGGCTTTCCTGATGCTCGGCGTGCCGTTCCGTCCGCTCTCCCCGGGGCCGGAGCCGGGTGGAGGGATCGCGCAGTGGGCCGCCTTCTCGGCGATCGCGGCGATGGGGTTGATCGTCGTGTACATCGCGTCTCTCTACCTGCCGGGCGGCGTCAAGGCGCGGCCGATTCTCGCGCTCGCCACGGCCGCCTCCTTCATCACCACCGCTCTCGACGGCTGGGGGGCAGGCCGCGAAGGGGGTGCGGCGTGGCTTTTTGGAGCCAATTCCGTGGCTGCGGCGCTGCTCCTCGGTTCGGTGATCGTCGCCATGAATCTCGGGCACTGGTATCTGGTGCGGTGGCGTCTGCCAGTGGTCCACCTGATCCGCTTTTCCCTCGTTCTGGCCGGAGCCATCGCATTGCGGACGATCCTTCTGGTGGCCGGGCTGCTGGTCTACGGCGCCGGAACACCTGGAGGGATTGCGGCGCTGCTCCACGAGGTCGCGATCGATCGCGGGTTCTTCTTCTGGCAACGGGTCGGCTTCGGTCTGGTCGGTCCAGCGGTGTTCGCCTGGATGATTTACGCGACCGCCCGCATCCGGTCGACGCAATCGGCGACCGGGATCCTCTACCTGACTGTGATTTTCGTGCTGATCGGAGAGTTTCTGGCCCGCTTCCTGACGGTCGCGGGCGCGGGGCCGATGTGAGGCGCCATCGCTCTTCCGGGCGCAGGCGCTCCCTCGCGTTCGTCTGCTCCCGGTGCGAGCAGCCGATCTACGCGCCGGTGGAAGGAGTGGTTGAAGAGATCGCCTGCGCCTTCTGCCGCCAGGTCCACCCGATCCGGCGGGGATCAGCCGCAGCGGACGCGACACCCCTGCCGTCTTGTCTCAGGTGCGGTCTGGACCGGCTCTACAGGCAGAAGGATTTCAACAGGAAGATTGGCCTCTGGATCTTCATTGTGGCCGCGATCCTCAGCGTGCCGACCTGGGGTGTGAGCCTGCTGGTGGCAACGATTGTCGATCGCATCCTGTTCTACCTGCTTGGGGATGTCACGATCTGTTACGGCTGCAACACGCAGCACCGGGGCTTTACTGACAACGCCGATCACGGAGAGTTCGATCTCCACGTCGCCGAGTCGGTGGAAAGACAGCCCCGCACCGCCTGAGGTAATGTGAAGCCCGGACCGGAGAACCCACAGATGACGAACGAAACGAACGATCCGCAGCGGCCCCGCGACCAGATGGAGGAGAGCGAGGACGAAAAAAGCGATTTAAAGGTCGTCATTCAGTTCTTCATCGTGCCATTGGTTCTGGTCGCCGTCCTGGTGCTCGCGTTCTTCGGTCTGCAGTTTCTGCGCAGCCGTAGTCCCGATCCGCGTGCGACGCTTCGATCGCTCGAACATTACGAGGGGTTTCTGGGGCGGATCGTCGGCGACCTCAAGCGCTGGCAGTATGGCTACGATCTCTCTCTCCTCATGCGCGGAGAGGACCGCGAAACGATTCGCGAACTACTTCCGAGTCTGATTGAGGGCTTCGGCGAGGCGGGATCGCATGGCGATCTCAAGCTGCGCCGTTATCTGGCTCTCGTCCTCGGGACCGCTCGTGATCCCAGAGCGATCGAGGCGCTGCGTGGAGGCCTCGCGGACGACGATCCGATGACCCGCCTGTTCTGCGTCTGGGGGCTTGCGGAGATTGCAGATCGCGCGGCGCTGCCCGATCTGCGAGCTCTCGTGGACGACGCCGATTCAGGCGTCCGCAAGATGTCGATCTTCGCGCTGGGACGGATGGGGGAGAAGGAGGACGCGCCCCGGGTGCGGGAGGCGCTCGACGACCCCGAGGTCGATGTGCGCTGGAACGCGGCTCTCGCCCTCGCGCAACTCGGAGACGAGGCGGCCGTGCCGGTGCTGGTGGAGCTGCTCGATGCCTCGATCGCCGGTGGCGATCCGCAGATCCCGGCCGATGCAGGTGAACGGGAGGTGCTGGCTCTCAACGCCATTCGTGGGCTGGCGCTACTGCGCACGACAGAGTCGAAGGCCGCTTTGCGGCGGGCCGCTGCTTCCGGAGACGAATCGCCGATCGCCGAGGCGGCGCGTCTGGCGCTCGATGGCAGCGGGCCGACCGGAGCCGGCTTTCCTTGACACGTCTCGGGGGGCCGCCTAGGATGATGTGGGATCCGAGTAGTCCGCTTTCAGCGAA
>JAZGDH010000064.1:0-2520 GCA_036477555.1 Acidobacteriota bacterium | reverse complement strand
ATGATGTCTTTGACCCCGATCATCACGGTCGACTCCTTCCCTCCGACGGCGAGGCATCCGCTAGAATCAATGAACCGGTGCGGCCCCAGCGATGCGTTTCCCCCGCCGGCTCCTCCGAGCAGGTCGGCAAGGGCGGCCCACGTTCCCAGATCGCTCCACCCGAATTCGCTCCTCCGCACCCAGGCTGAGCGGGTGCGTTCCAGCACCGCGCGGTCGATCGGGATCGATTCCATTCGCCGCATCACCCGTGATGGCACGGTCCAACGCCCACGACGCATTTTGCCCGCCCACGCCGCCGCCGGTCGCAGCACGCGCGGCCGGTGCACCTTCAATCGCTCCAGGATCGCGCTCGCTCGCCACACGAAGATGCCGCTGTTCCAGAGGTATCTTCGCGAGCGGAGCATCCGTGCCGCCTGCGCCGGCGGTGGTTTCTCCACGAATGCCGCAACCCGTCGAAACGGGCCGTCATTTCCCCGCGCGGCAGGCAGGACATACCCGAAGCCGCTGTCGGCGGAGCGAGGCGGCACACCGATGATGTATAGCCCCTCCGTCCGGCGAGCCCGCGCCACCGCGCTCCGGATGGCGGTCTCGAACCTCGTCTTCGACCCGATCCAGTGGTCGGAGGGCAGCACGATCATGACACCGTCGCCGTACCGGGCGCGGATGCGAAGCGCAGCGAGCGCTATCGAGGCGGCCGTGTTCCGCCCCACCTCCTCCAGGATCATCTGCCCCGGATCGACTTTCTTCGCCTGATCTCGCAGGAAAGAGCGATGTTTCGTCCCTCCTACGATGAGGACCTGGCTCGAACCGACCAGAGAACGCGCCCTCGACAGGGTGTGTTCGAACAGACTCCGGCCGGCGAATATCTTCAGAAACTGCTTGGGTCGTGTCTCTCTCGCCAGGGGCCATAGCCGTGTTCCGGAGCCGCCGGCGAGAATTACGCAGAAGGCCGGAAGGGACCGACGGCTAGCCAAAGAAACGGTATCGTATGATGCAGCCGATCGCCGCAAGGCCGTCCCTCCAGGTGATCTTCTTCCCGGCCTCATACCCTCGACCGTGGTAAGAGACCGCCACTTCGTAGACTCGACATTTCATGCGCGCGACCTTGGCCGTAATCTCAGGTTCGAATCCAAACCGGTCGGACTGAAGCTCGAGTTTTTCGAGGACACCGGCCCGAAAAACCTTGAACCCGGTTTCCATGTCGGTCAGGTTGAGGTTGGTGAACATATTGGACAGGGTCGTGAGAAACCGGTTTCCCAGATAGTGCCAGAAGTACAGCACCCTGTGGCTCTCTCCGCCGAACCGGGATCCGAAGACAACGTCTGCCTGACCATTCAGGATCGGCTTGAGAAGGCGATCGTAGCCGCTCGGATCGTATTCGAGATCGGCATCCTGGATCAGGACGATGTCGCCGGTGACCCTTTCGAACCCGGTTCTAAGCGCCGCGCCCTTACCACGATTGTGAGGGTGCCGCAGCAGGAGGAGGTCCGGAGCCTGATTCCGGAGGACGAGCTCCGCGGTACCGTCCGTGGATGCGTCATCGACGACGACGATCTCCTTTTCGAACGGGGTCGCCCGGACCCGCCGTAGAATTTCTTCGATCGTCGCCGCTTCGTTGTAGGCCGGGATGACAATCGAAAGTTTCATGTCCCGAACCACGCCACCGTTCTTCGCATCCCCTCTTCGAGATCGATTCGTGGCTCGTATCCAAGGCCCTGCCGCGCTTCATCAATTGAGGCCAGCGAATGTTTCACGTCTCCTGCCCGCTGAGCCTCGTGAACGGGCGTGATCGACTTCCCCAGGATCGACTCCAGCATCCGGATCAGGTCGAGAAGCGTCGCGCTCGCGCCACACGCGACATTGTAGACCTTCCCTGCCGACCGCACCGGCGCCTCGCAGGCCTTGAGGTTTGCATCGACGGCGTTGTCGATGTACGTGAAATCCCGCGACTGGTTCCCATCGCCGAAGATGCAGGGAGCCTTTCCTGCCAGCGCCGACTGGACGAACCTGGGCACGACAGCCGCGTAATCCGACGTGGGGTCCTGGCGCGGGCCAAAGATATTGAAATAGCGGAGCGCGATCGTCTCCAGCCCGAACAGTTGATGATAGATACGGCAATAGTGCTCTCCGGCCAGCTTGCTCGCCGCATACGGCGACAGAGGGATCGGCGTCATCGCCTCGAGCTTGGGGAGGGTGGGTGTATCGCCGTAGGCGGATGACGATGCCGCATAGACGAATCTCTTGACGCCGCATTGACGAGCCTGTTCCAGGAGGGCGAGCGTCGCAGTCGCGTTGACGGCGTGACTCGACTCGGGATCCTCGACCGAGCGCTGAACCGAAGGGAGGGCCGCCTGGTGCAAAACATGCGTGATACCTTCCCTCATCACCTCCTTGATCAGAGAGGCATCACGGAGGTCTCCCTCGACGATCTTCAAGTTTGAAGCGCTCTCGCCCGCGCCCCTCACGGCAGCGTCGAGGTTGTCCCGGCGTCCGGTAGAAAAGTTATCGACGACCGTGACC
>JAZGDH010000063.1:0-3422 GCA_036477555.1 Acidobacteriota bacterium | reverse complement strand
CGAGCACGATCGATCAGCAGTCTGAAGTGCCGCGCCGTGACCGCCAGTGATTCGGGATCGTGGGCGGTGTGCAGATTGAAGATGACGCACGCCCACGGCTCCCTCGCCCACGCGAGAAACGACTCGTCGTCCCGCTCGACGAGACGCACCGTACCGTAGATCAGGTTCATATCGTGCTCCAGGATGTCCGCCCGCACCTCTTCCATGAACCGAGCCAGCGCGTCGCGCGGGACGTAAACCTCCGTGATCATCTCGGTCCCCTCGGACAGCGGGCCGATGCGCCCTCCCAGAACCCGATGGTAATCGTCAATGTACTCGGAGACCTGGTGCGTGTCGGTCCAGTAAACCTGACCGCTGGTCTTGATGTAGTAGGAGGAGTAACGCGCGAATGCTTCGGTGCGATCCACGTGGGCGAGCCCGATGAGCTGCAGCCAGTCATCGGTCGCCAGGACTTTTCCGCCCTCCGTGGTCGTCGCGTCCGCGGGGGCCGGACGGTAACAGGAGAAGACCCCCCGACGCAGCAGGGTTCCCTCGTCCGGATCGGTCGAGAACTGGCAGTCCCCGTACAGATAGCCTTCGGCGATCCGCTCCTTGAAGCGGCGTGCGGCATCGGCGACGTCGATCAATTCGACCACGCGCTCCACCTTGCGACGGCGCGCCAGCCGCAGGCGGACGCTGGCGATCACCCCGAACAGGCCGTAGCCGCCAATCGCCAGGCGGAACAGCTCGGCGTTCTCGTCGCGACTGCATCGGATCGCCTCGCCGCGCGCGTCGACGAGGGTGAACGCGGCCACGTCCTGCACCATCGGCTTGAATCGCAGACCCCGGCCGTGGGCGTTCGCGGACAGGGCGCCCCCGATGCTGAGACGATCGGCGCCGGTCTGCTTCTGCACGATCCCCCAGGCGTGCTCCTCTCCCTGCTGCCGTTCATCGAGCTCTGCGATCAGGCGCGGCCATTGCGTCCCCGCGCCGATCTCGACTTCGCCGGATGCGGCGTCGAACCCCTGCACCCCCTGCAGGCTGTTGGCGTCGATCAGAATGGTGTCGGTGCCGAATTGCTGGCCACCCATGGCGTGCCGGCCGGCCATGATCGAGACGGCCCGGCCGTCGCGCCGGGCGCCCCGCATCAGATCCTGCAGCGCCCCGAGATTGCCCGGACGATCGATCCGCAGAACGCGAGTCCGGTTCAGCTGCGAATGAATATCATTCACCCAGGTGCCGGCCGGCTCCGATTCCCTCCAGACACACGACGCAGGCAGCAGAGCGGTGGCCGCTCCCGCGCGGGCTCCCAGAACGAGCAGCTCACGTCGCGTCAGCATGTGAACCTCCAGAAGGGTGGAGCAGACCGCTCAGCCCCAGGAAGATGAAGTAGAGCGCGATCGCCTGCACCACGTGGTAGAGGGCATTGTGGTTGAAGTAGATCGGGTGAAGCGCGATACGGAAATACTGCAGCCCGGCGGCGACGAGACTCAACGCGAGCCCCCAGGCGCCGACCGAGGCCGTGCGAACTCCTCCCCCGCGCCGCGCAGTCAGGATGAAGGCGATCAGCAGGAACAGGGTGGCCGGGAGGTAGCCGACAATCGCCACCCAGAAGGCGTCGTTCAGGAACAGGACGACCCCCGCATAAACGACAAACTGCGCCACCGCCGCGTACGCGACCCAGCGCGTCAGCGTAGCGTTGAGGATCATTCGCGCGCCGATGACCCAGCCCGAGAGGGCAGTCAGGCCGATCGCGAGAAGCGAGACGGGCCAGAGCAAAGCGTGAACGGCGCTCGCCGGATCGTGAAAGAATCCGTGCATCGTGCCGGCGGTCAGCGAGGCGACCGACACCGACACGAAGAACAGAATGATCCACGGGGCACGCGGACAATCGCCCGACGCGCGCCGCCGGATCATCCAGACGAAGATCGCGCACTCGATCGCCAGCCCGTAGTCGGTCAGAGTGACGTCCGGCTCGGTCATGGCATGGTCATCGCGGGTCGGAACGTCACGGCGTGGCGGACGCGAAACCGGGAAGCACCACGAGCCTCCTGCGCCCCGCCGGCCGGTCGACGGCCACGGCCCCGTTCATTCGGACTCCGTTTCCGACGGCATCGAGTCGACATGCAGGGTCGAGGTCGGGAAGGCGATCTCGGCGCCGTGCCTGGCGATGATCCCAGAGATCTTGATCAGAACGTCGTGCTTGACCTCGTGATAGTGCTTCCAGTTGGTCGTTTTCGTGAAGGTGTAGATGAAGAAGTCGATCGAACTCGGCCCGAACGCATTGAAGTAGACCATCAGCATCTGACTGTTGTCGATCTCCGGATGATCCGTCAGCATCGCGGTGACGTCCTTCGTGATGACGTCCATCACGGCGATGTCGTCGTAGCGAATCCCGATCGTCTCCTTGATCCTGCGGTTGAACATACGCGAAGGATTTTCGACGGCAACGCTGGCGAAAATGCTGTTCGGGATGTAGAGCGGCCGTTTGTCGAATGTCCGAATGCGCGTGATGCGCCAGCCGATGTGCTCGACCGTTCCCTCGATCTCGCGATCGGGGGAGCGGATCCAGTCGCCTGCCCGGAATGGTCGGTCGAGGAATATCATCAAACCGCCGAAAAAGTTCGCCAGCAGATCCTTGGCGGCGAAGCCGATGGCGATTCCGCCTATCCCGCCGAACGCGAGCACCGCCGAGATGTTCACGCCGATATGCTGCAGCGCGATCAGGGAGGCGGTGATCGTGACCGACAGGCGCACCAGCCTGCCGATGGCGTCGACTGTGTGCGGATCCCAGCGGTCCTCTTCATTCGTCTCAGCGCGCGACATCTCCACGAGGTTCGCCTGAACGTTCCGGGTCAGGCGCACCAGCACCCAGGCGACGGAGACGATCAGGGACAGCGCGATGATGTCATGGGCGACGCGGGTCTCGAGATCGACGAACGCCGCCGCGAACGCGATACCAATGACCCAGATCTCCAGGCTGATCGGCGCCGTGAGCGCGTCGAGCAGGGCGTCGTCCCAGGGATTCGGGGTGCGCTCCAGGCGCTTCCGGAAGCCCCGCAACACGCGGCGCTGCATGAAATCGAGCAGCAGAGCCAGAAAGACGACGACGAACACCTGGATCCCGGTGACCCACCCGCCCTCACCGGTGTACCCGATCACCATGTCCCGCAGGTCGGTGAAGATGTTCATGTCGATCAGTCCGCCGCCGTCAGCATCGGAAGCCGTGCCCGCAGCGGCAGCGGATCCCGCGCCGGTCGCGGCATCGGTATCCTGGTTGCCCGCGGCACCAGGGCTCGCGCCGATCACCGGCGCGGCCGAGAGCAGGATGGCGCCTAAAATGAGCAAGGTTGGAATAAGGGATCGCAGTGTCATCTCGGGGCTCCCGCGTGCGCTCCGGCTCGCTGCTGCCTAGGCGTGAACTTGTTTCATGTTGATGTTCG
>JAZGDH010000062.1:0-2326 GCA_036477555.1 Acidobacteriota bacterium | reverse complement strand
AACAGCGGGCCGCGCATGACGATGCCGAGAGCTGTGTAGAGGCGCGCGATCCGAGGATCGGTCAGCCGGAGGTCTCCCGTCGTGAGAGTCTCCTCGTAACCTCGTGGGATGGCGCGGGTGAAATGTCCGATCCGCCAGGGTGCACCCTCAGGGATCGGCAGCCGGGCAAGCAGTGGATCGGTGACGGCCCACGGTTCGACGATGTGAACCGAGGGCCCCGCGTAGTAGCCGAAGAAGCCGACACCTCCGCGGACGACGACCGCCGGACCGCGTTCGCGTGCCCGCCTTCCGTCGCGGGCGGATGGATGATCCGGCATCGGAACGCCCCGCCGCCCCGCGCGGAGCAGACCGGTCTCGTTGTAGTAGAAGGCCCGTTCGTCGGTGATGCGGGCGGCGTCGGATCGTCTGCCCCGTTGCCGGTCTGCGTAATTCGCATCGCTGAAGGGGGGAGCGGTGGGAACGGCGAGGCCCGGCAGGATCAGAATGACGAAAGGCAGCGCCTCGATGAGCCCCGGCTTCACGGGTCGCCAGCGGGAAAGAACCGCCGCCGCCACGACCAGCGGCGCCGAGAAGAACCGCCCGCTCATGAAATCGCCGCCGATGAAGAGCACGTAGGCGACGTATGACAAAGCCCCCGCCATCAGCAGCAATTCCTCGCGGCAGCGGCGCCGGACTGCGAACAACGCGGCGGCGCCGATCACGCAGAGCGTGACCGGATCGACCCGCAGGGAGTTCAAGAGATAAAGAAAACCCTGCCGGATCAACGCCATTCGCGGGATTCCGGTCGCAAGCTTGGCGTAGGCGCTGTTCGGAAATGGCACCCCATAATAGATGAGGGCAAACAGTTCCCAGACCAGAAAGGGGGCCAGACCAATGGCGAGCACACGGAGCGCGCGTTTCGCGGGCAGAGCCTTCAAGGATCCGACGAGACCCGGCAGCACCACGAAGAGGAGATCCATGCGGTTGGTAAGCGCCAGGCCGGCCACGAGAGTGAGGGCGAGCGGCTGCCGCTCCCCATCTTCCCCGCGGATCAGGATCCAGACGAACAGGACGAGCAGCAGGTGTGTGAGCGGGTTCTCCAGGCCGGAGGTCGAGTAATCGACGAACGCCTTCGACAGAATCAGGATCACCAGGGCGAACAGTGCGCCGAGGGTGGAACGGGCCACGCGCGCCGCCACCAGCCAGGCCACCAATCCCGAAATTGAGATGGAGACCACGAGCGTCGTGTAGTACGGCTCGCGTGTGACGGAATAGAACCCCGCGAGGAGCAGCATCCACAACGGGTGAGTGAACGTCTGCACGCGCTCCGCGATGTTCCACCGCAGGCCGTGACCGTTCACCATGTTGTCGATGGTGCGCAGCGTGATGAACGCGTCGTCACAGACCCAGGCGCACCGGACGATCACCGCGAGCAGGATCGCCCCGGCCGCGCTGGCGATGAGGGCTCTCTTCATGTCGTGCGATGCTTTCATGACGCTCTCGGCCCGGCGCGATTCCCCGACAGGTTCCTGTCCGTCATCTCGGTTGTGGCGAGGTTACTTCTTCTCCGGCAACGGCGAGGGGAGCGGCTTGCGGGGCGTCTGTTGTTCCCGCGAGGCCGCGTGACAGGCGACCGACGCCATCACCGCTGCGGCGAGCGTCGCGACGATGGCCATGATCGGCATGATCGAGATCCGGACATTCTTTGATACGCCTCCCGTGGGACGATCGAAGAGCCGAAGTGAATCGATGAGTCCGCAAGGCTATGCCGCCACCCGACCGACGGTCAAGATGGCAAGAGGCGGTCGTGTTGGCAAGGAATGGTCATGGAGGGGGAGAGTCGGAGATTGACGAGCCTTGCGCGCACCCTTCAGAGGCGTCGGGGCGCATCGCTTCGCGCCAGGTCGGGCACTCTCGATTCGATTTCGCGCGCGGCCCGCTCGCCGATCTCCCCGGCCTCGCACACGGCGCTGACGATGCCCGCCTCGATGGCTGTCTTCGGCATCGACGGGGCGATTGCGGTCTCCGGGTCCTGGGCCAGCACGAAGCCACCCGCCCGGGCGATATCCCCGGCGCCGATCGTTCCATCGCGACCCATGCCGCTGAGGAGGATGCCGATACAGCACCGCCCGAGAGCAGCGGCCGCGGAGCGGAAGAGCGGGTCGGCGGCGGGCCGGACGAAGTTCTCCGGCGGATCGTCCGTCAGGCGGAGGATCAGTGTGCCGGGAGAGAGGACCATGTGGTGATCTCCGGGAGCGAGGTAGACCGTCCCCGCCTCGGGCTGGAGACCGTCCCGGGCGATCGTTACCTTAAGCCGGCTCGCCTGAGCGAGGCGGGTGGCCAGTGA
>JAZGDH010000061.1:0-3179 GCA_036477555.1 Acidobacteriota bacterium | reverse complement strand
GTCGAGGTGCTGGCCCACAATGGGCGCTGCAGGCGGGCCCCCGCCTTCTGGAGCCTGGCCCAGCGCTCGGTCGCGTGCATCTCCTTCCACGTGTGGTAGGCCAGTCGGGCATTGGCGATCGCCGCCTTCCCTCTCAGACCCTTCGCCTCTTTCGCGTCGCCGCCCGAGGCGGCCCTGCCGTCGAGCGCCTTGTCGACCATGGTGTCGATCCGGCTCAGAAAGAAGCTCGCCACTGAGGCCACCCCCTTCAACGGCTCGCCCCGTTCGAGCCGTTTCTCCATGGCGCGGAAATAAGCCTCGATCACCTTCCGGTGGGCGTCGAGGGAGAACAGCAGCGTGATGTTGATGTTGATGCCGCGCGCGAGGCACTCCTCGACAGCCGGCACGGCCTCGTCGGTCCCCGGGATTTTGATCAGGATGTTCGGCCTGTCGACCGCCTTCCACAGGCGCGCCGCATCGTCGATGGTGCCGCGCGCGTCCCGCGCCAGGTGAGGGGAGACTTCGAGGCTGACGAAACCGTCGACACCGTCCGAGCGCTGGTAGACCGGGCGCAGCACGTCGGCGGCGCCGCGAATGTCCTCGATCGCCAGGGCCTCGTACAGATCGTTGGCCGATGCCCCCGTCCCCGCGACCTTCCGAATCTGGTCGTCGTAGGTGTTGCCGGTGGTCATCGCCTTCTGAAAGATGGCCGGGTTGGAGGTGACGCCGCTCATCCCGTCCTCCTGGATGAGGCGGGCCAGCACGCCGTCGCGGATTAGCGGCCGGCTCAGGTTGTCCAGCCAGACGCTCTGGCCGCGCTCGGTCAGAAGAATCAAGGGGTTCTTGGCCATGGGGCACCTCTCTCGCGACATCGTCCGAAGGGGTGATTCTAAACGATAATCCGGTCTCGAAGGGCGGCGAATTTTCCAGGCGCGGCGAATCTATTGGCGGGCATTCAGGTTTGAAATGCGTTAATGTTCGTCCCGTTGAGTGACCGGCGGAGGGGATATTGACTGATTCGAAGCGGCGATTCGATGCCGTGCTGCTGGATCTCGATGGCGTCGTCACCAGGACGGCCGTGGTGCACGCGCGGGCCTGGAAGTGGATGTTCGACAGGTTTCTGGAGGCGCGGGCCGAGCGCGACGGCGCGGAGTTCGTGCCGTTCGATATCGAGCGCGACTATCGCCCTTACGTCGACGGCAAGCCGCGCTACGACGGAGTGCGCAGTTTCCTGACGTCGCGCGGCATCACCCTGCCCGAAGGGGAGAAGACGGACGGACCGGGTGACGAAACGGTGCGTGGCCTCGGCAACGACAAGGACCGCATGTTCCTCGAGTTCCTGAAAAAGGATGGCGCCGAGGTCTTCGACGACACGGTCGACAGGATCCAGGCCTGGCGGGCGGCCGGGTTGAAGCTGGCGATCGTCTCGTCGAGCCGCAACTGCGTCGAGATTCTGAAGGCGGCCGGCCTGAGCGATCTGTTCGAGGCCCGGGTCGACGGGGTGGTCAGCGACCGCATCGGTCTGAAAGGTAAGCCGGCGCCCGATATCTTTCTCGAGGCGGCGCGGCGGCTGAAGGCCGAGCCCGACCGTTCGGTCGTTCTGGAGGACGCGACCTCCGGGGTGGCGGCGGGCCGGGCGGGCCGGTTTGCCCTGGTGGTCGGTGTCGACCGGATCGGGCATGCCGAGGCACTGCTGGCGCACGGCGCCGACGTCGTCTTCTCCGATCTGCGAAAACTCGATCTCGAGGCGGTGTCGAGCGCGGCGCAGGCGGGCAGCGAGGCGGATGCCGGCGGGAAGGGTGCTGCGGCCGCCGACGGGGGAAACGCTGCGGCCGCCGGCGCGGGAGCCGAGGCCCGTCGCGATCCGGGGAGCCTGCCGATGGCGATGGGCGATCGGCAGCTGATCGGCCGGCTCAGGGCCGAGAAGCGGCTGGCCATCTTCCTCGACTACGACGGGACGCTCACCCCGATCGTCAGCCGTCCCGATCTCGCAATCCTTGCCGAGAGCATGCGGACGGTTCTGAAGCGTCTTGCGGCGCAACGCACGGTCGCCATCGTCAGCGGGCGTGACCGGCAGGACGTGGCGAAGCTCGTCGGCCTCGACGACCTCGTGTACGCCGGCAGCCACGGCTTCGACATCGCCGGCCCGGGTGGACTGAACATGCAGCACGAAAAGGCCGGCGGCTGCATCGAGGCGCTCGACGAGGCGCAGAGGGAACTCGAAAAAGAGGTCGGCAGCATCCCGGGGATCCTGCTGGAGCGCAAGCGCTACGGTCTTGCCGTCCACTACCGCAACGTGGATCCGGGCACGGTCGGATTGATTGAGGCGGCGGTCGACCAGGTGGTTTCGACCCGTCCCCGTCTGATGAAAAAAGGCGGGAAGATGGTGTTCGAGCTGCGTCCCAACATGGACTGGGACAAGGGGAAGGCAGTGAAGTGGCTGCTGGAGGCGCTGAAGCTGGACGCCCCCGGCGTTCTGCCTATATTTGTAGGGGACGATCTGACCGACGAAGATGCGTTCCGCGAGCTTCAGAATCGGGGGGTTTCAATACTCGTGGGCCGGCCGGAGCACAGGACGTACGCCAGGCATGCGCTGCGCGACCCGGATGAGGTCGAGCGATTCCTCCTCGAATTGGTCAATCCTGTCGGGAACTGAGTCCCTCATGAACGGCTGGAAACTCGAGTACGACGGCTGGGACAGCCACGAACAGCCGCTGCGTGAGACCCTCTGCACCCTGGGGAACGGCTATGTCGCCACCCGGGGCGCCGCCGAGGAGAGCTCGGCCGGCGATCCGCACTATCCCGGCACCTACCTCGCCGGCGGCTACAACCGCCTTCCCACCGAGATCAGCGGCCGCGTCATCGAGAACGAGGATCTGGTCAACTGGCCGAACTGGCTCTGCCTCAGCTTCAGGCCCGAGGGGGGGGAGTGGCTCGACGTCGGCTCGGCCGGTTTGCTCGAGTTCCGGCAGGAGCTCGATCTCAAGCGCGGCCTCCTGGAGCGGCGGGTGCGGCTGAAAGACGGCGAGGGGCGCATCACCCTGCTCGTCAGCCGGCGCATCGTTCACATGCGCCAGCCACATCTCGCCGCGATCGAGTGGACGCTGACCGCAGAGAACTGGTCGGGGCGGCTCGAGATCCGCTCCGCCCTCGACGGCAACGTCACCAACTCCGGCGTCCCCCGCTACCGGGAGCTGAAC
>JAZGDH010000060.1:0-2322 GCA_036477555.1 Acidobacteriota bacterium | reverse complement strand
CGCCGGGCCTCGAACTCAGGCTACGTCATCCTCGGCGCGAACGATCTGAGCCGCGCATTCGGGCGCGTTCTGCGCGACGCGGGCCAGGAGGTGCTGCTGCTCGAATCGAACCCCGACGCCTGCCGCGCCGCTGAAAAGGAAGGTTTCCGTGTCCTGTACGGGACCGGGCTCTCCGAATCAATCCTGCAGCGGGCCGACATGGACGGGCGGGCCGGCTGCCTGGCGATCACGCCCAATGACGGCGTTAATCTCCTGTTCGCCCGGCGCGCCCGGGAGATGTTCAGGGTTCCCCGCGCGTGGGTTGCCCTGAGGCGTGGTCACCTGAGCGTGACGAAGGAGATGGTCCGCCAGACCGGCTCCGCGATCCTTTTCGGTGAGCCGAAGAACATCGAGCTGTGGACGCTGCGCCTCGAGCGCAAACTCGCGACGGCCAGCCGCTTCAGGCGGACTGTCGCCGAAGTCGGGGAAGACGAAATGAAGGAGCTTCACGACGAGATGGAGAACCTGATCCTGCCGCTCGCCCTGCGCCGCGGAAAAAAGATCCTCCCGATGGACGGCCAGATCGCGTTTAAGAAGGATGACGAGCTGATCGCCCTCATCCTGGGCGAACGACGGGGCCCGGCGGTGGAGTGGCTCTACCGCCGCGGCTGGCATGCGGAAGAAGAGGCGCCGGCCGAGTCGACCGACGGCGCGCGGCGCACGGCCGCCGGGGCGGGAACACCCTCGTCCTGACGCGACGCAATACCGGGACAGGCTCTTAGCCCGACGTTCCTCCCGGCCGCGCGGCCCGGGAGCGTTCGTCCTCGCGGAGCGATCGCACCACTGAGACCGCCATGATCACCCCTACGATCAGGAGCGGCAGCGAGACCACGAGCGAGGCTGTCTGCAGCGCCTTCAACCCCCCGATGAACATCAGCGCCACCGGCAGGACCCCGAGAGCGAAGGCCCAGAAGAGTCGGTGCCATCGCGCGGGGTGGCCGCCGATCGGAAGGCGGCGGGTGGCGCTCGATGCGAGTGTGTACGAGGCCGAATCGAAGGTGGTGGCCAGGAATACGGTTGCCACCAGGCAGAAGGCTCCGAGCACGAGCCGGCCCCACGGGAGAGAGGACACAATTGCGGCGATCGCCGCGGGGGCGCCACGCTCCCGGAGGATCTCCGTGACCGGGAGCAGACCCTCGATCTGAAGATGCAGCCCGTAGTTGCCGAGAATCACATAAAAAATCGCGCAGCCGGCGCTCCCATACCCGATCATCCCGAAGATCAGCTCGCGCAGTGTCCGCCCGCGCGAGATCCGGGCGACGAAGATCCCCATGAACGGCGCGAAGGAGATCCACCACGCCCAGTAAAAGACGGTCCAGTTCTCGACGAAGCCGCTCCGGCCGAGGGTGTCGGTCCATGTGTTCAGCCGGATGAAATGAGTCAGCACCAGGCCGATGCTGTTCGTTCCCATCCGGAGGATGAACAACGTCGGCCCCGCGATCAGGACAAAGGCGAGGATGACGAAAGCGGCGATCGTATTCATATTGCTGAGACGCTTGATGCCGCGCTCCAGACCGAAGTAAACGCTGGTCGCGAAGAGCAATGTGACCAGGACGATGACCACCATCTTGAGCACGAAGGAATCCTCAAGTCCGGTCAGATGGCCGATGCCGGCCGTCACCAGCGGCGTGGCGAGCCCGAGCGAGGTGCCCGCCCCGCCCAGCATGCCGACCATGAAGAGGAGATCGATCAACCGACCCGGAATGCCGTCCGCCCGAGCGCCGAGCAACCCGTGGCACGCCGCGCTCGTGCGCAGGTACGGCCGACGGCGGACGAAGTACGCATAAGAGAGCGCGACGGCCGGAAGACAGTAGATCGCCCAGCCGGTCGGGCCCCAGTGGAAGATCCCGTAGGTGGCCACCCACTCGATCGCCTGCGCGGATCCCGGCTCCAGTCCGAAGGGCGGGGCATCGAAGTAGTGGGCCCATTCAATGGTGCCCCAGTAGAACAGCCCGGCCGCCACGCCGGCGCAGAACATCATCGAGGTCCAGCTGCCGGTTGAGAATTCGGGCGGCTCGTCCGCCGCGCCGAGACGAACGCGCCCGTGGCGCCCAAGCGCAAGTGTGACGAGGAAGACGAGCGCGGCCAACCCGGCCCACAGGTAGACGACCCCGAAATAGTGGGTGAGGGTGTCATACAGCTGATCGATGATCACCGAGCTCCGCTCGGGAGCGAGAGCCAGAGGGATCGAAACCGCCACCAGCACGATCAGCGTGATCCAGAAGATCGGCCGGTCGATCTCCGGCGCGCGGTTCGTCATCCTCGCGGGTTCCCCTCGTGAAC
>JAZGDH010000006.1:0-2149 GCA_036477555.1 Acidobacteriota bacterium | reverse complement strand
CGCGCTGTGTGTGACCTTTGCCGCCAGCCTGGTCTACCTGCTGGTCGATCGGACGCTCAAGGCCAAGAAACCGGCGCGATTCTTCCTGCGCCTGCCTTCGCTCGAACGCAGTGACCGTGTCGGGCGGGCGTTTCTCCTTCTGGCTTTTCCGCTGCTCACGGTCGGGATCGTCACGGGAGCGCTCTACAGCGCCAGCGTGAGCGGAACGTTCTGGACATGGGAGCAGCGTGAAACGCTGGCGATTCTTGCCTGGTTGATCCTGGGCGTCGTCGCGGTCGCCCGCCTGGGCTGGGGATGGCGGGGAAGCAAGGCGGCTATTCTCACCATCGTCGGTTTCGCCGCACTGTTGATGCGCATGGTGGGGTGGTACTGACGTGCCAATCATCCTGTACGGGATGAATCACGTCAGTGCTCCCGTGGACGTGCGCGAGCGTGTCGCGATCCCGGGCGGGGAACTCAACGGGGCGCTCGGCCGCCTCCTGGAAACCGGCCCGGTCGCGGAGGGGCTCATCCTCTCCACCTGCAACCGCACCGAGCTGCTGGTCCACGCGAGCGCCGACCGTGCCGGCGAGGCCCTGCGGGCCTTCCTGGCGGGCGAGCGCAGTCTCGAAGAGGATCTCCTCGAGCGTCACTGCTACCTGCACCGCGACGAGAGCGCCGTGCGTCACATGTTCCGGGTCGCATCGTCCCTCGACTCGATGGTGGTCGGTGAAGCGCAAATCCTCGGCCAGGTGAAGGCCGCCTACGCCGCGGCGCAGCAGGCCGGCACGCTCGGCACGGTGCTCGACAGTCTCATGCAGAGGGCGTTTTCGATCGCCAAGAAGGTGCGCGTCGAGACTGGAATCGCCCGCTATCCCGTCTCGATCGCCCACGCCGCCGCCGAACTGGCGCGCCGCATCTTCGGTGATCTGAGCGACAACTCCATCCTGATCCTCGGGGCGGGCAAGATGGCGAGGCTGGCCGCCCAGCATCTGAGCAGCACCGGCGTGCGTTCGGTGGTCGTCGTGAACCGGTCGTACCAGCGTGCCTCGGAACTCGCCGACGAGCTCCGCGGTCGCGCGGCCCCGTTCGATCGCCTGTTCGACGAAATGCAGCAGGCCGACATCGTCGTCGCCTCGACCGCGGCGCCGCAGACGCTGGTCTCGCGCGAGGACGCGCAGCGGCTCAGCCGGGCGCGCCGCGGAAGACCGCTGTTGTTTCTCGATATTGCGGTTCCGCGCGATATCGACCCACGGGTGAACGAGGTGGACAACGTCTACGTCTATGACATCGACGATCTGCAGGGCGTCGTGGGCCGTAATCTCGAGGAGCGCCGGCACGAGGCGGAACAGGCCGAGTCGATCGTCGACCGCGAGACCGGCACTTATCTGACCTGGCTCAGGACCCAGGAGCTGGGGCCATTGATCGCGGAGCTGCGACAGCACCTGCACAAGGTGGGTCAACATGAACTGGAGCGGTTTCGCGGGAGGATCGGCGCGCTCGACGCGCGCCAGAACAAGGCGCTCGAGGAAATGACCGGGTCGCTGATCAACAAGATTCTCCACCATCCGATCCGCGCGATGAAGAGGGCCGCGGCGACCGACGGGACGGTCGCCCGCATCGACCTGGTCCGGAGGATGTTCGGGTTGCCCGAAAAGGGATCCGCGAAGGTGTCCGGGGAGGCGGAAGCCGACACGGCGGGAGAGGGATCCGAACTCACGCCGCGTCGCGAGGACGCATCCGAGGACCGCGGCGAGTGAGCGGGGGGCGATCTCCTCTCGTCATCGGCAGCCGCGGGAGCAAGCTGGCTCTCTGGCAGGCGAACTGGGTGAAGGGACGGCTCGCGGCCTCTGGCCACGCGGCGCGCATCGAGGAGATTCGGACCTCGGGCGATCGCCAGCAGGATCGATCCCTGGTCGACATCGGCGGGAAGGGGGTCTTCGTCAAGGAGATCGAGGAGGCCCTGCTGGCCGGACGGATCGATCTCGCGGTGCACAGCCTCAAGGATCTTCCGACCGCCCAGCCGGATGGACTCACCATCGCCTGTATCCCGCCCCGGGAAGATCCGCGCGATCTGCTCGTCTCGCGGCGGGCGGGGGTGCGGCTCGAGGATCTTCCGGGGAATGCGGTCATCGGGACGGGCAGCCCGCGCCGAGCCTGTCAGATCCGA
>JAZGDH010000059.1:0-6680 GCA_036477555.1 Acidobacteriota bacterium | reverse complement strand
CGTCGATTCGCATACCGTGGAGGGGGGCGATCCCCTCGCGGGACTGCGCCGGGCGATGGAGCCGTACCGAGCCGTCCGACTGCCCGACCTCCCGCGATTCGCGGGGGGCGCGGTCGGCTACCTTTCGTACGACATCGTCCGCGCAGTGGAGAGACTGCCGCTGGGCCCGCAGTCGGATCTACACGCCCCGGATCTCCTGTTCGGCATTTACGACACGGTGCTCGCCTTCGATCATCTCAAGCAGCGCATTCAGATCGTCTCCAACATCCGCACTGAAGAAGGCGGCCGCCCCCTTACGGCAAGGAAGCTGGGGGAACGATACAGACAGGCCCGCCGGCGGATCGAGGCGATCGAAGGTCTGCTGCGACGGGATCTGCCACGCCGAGCCCGCCCGAGGCGGGCTCGGGGACGGTGGTCCTGCAATATCACCGAATCGAGTTATAAAGCGAGCGTCAGACGAGCGAAGGGATACATCCGGGCAGGAGATATTTTTCAGGTGGTCCTGTCGCAACGATTTGCGCGCCGGACCACCGCCCACCCGTTCTCGATCTACCGTGCGCTTCGGAGGATTAATCCGTCACCCTACATGTACTACCTCGATTTTGGGACGATTGGACTTGCGGGGGCATCGCCCGAGATGCTCGTGCGGGTGGAGGGGGACCTGATACGGACGAGACCGATCGCCGGTACCCGTCCGCGCGGCCGGAACGAGAATGTGGACCAGCGCATGGAGGAGGAGCTGCGAACCGATCCTAAGGAGCGGGCCGAGCACGTGATGCTCGTCGATCTGGGACGCAATGATCTGGGGCGCGTGAGCCGTGGAGGTTCCGTCGAGGTGACCCGGTTCATGGACGTGGAGCGATACTCTCATGTGATGCATCTCGTCTCGGAGGTCGCCGGCCGGCTGAAGCCCGACCGCGACGCGTTCGACGGTCTGCTCGCCTGCTTCCCGGCCGGCACGGTCTCGGGAGCGCCGAAGGTCCGCGCGATGGAGATCATCGACGAACTGGAGACGACGCGGCGCGGACCGTATGCCGGTGCGGTCGGATACATGGATTTTTCGGGTTCGCTCGATTCATGCATCACCATCCGGACGGTCATCACGCATCGCGGCCATGCCTACGCCCAGGCGGGGGCGGGGATCGTCGCTGATTCGAAGCCGGAAGGGGAGTACCGAGAGTGTGTCAGCAAGGCGGGGGCGCTGGTGGACGCAATCGAACGCGCGGAGGCGATGGCGTGATCCTGCTGATCGACAACTATGACTCATTCACGTACAACCTCGTGCAGTACATCGAGGAGATGGGCGCGCGGGTCGAGGTCTACCGGAATGATCGAATCACCACGGAGGAAATCGCGCGGCTCCGCCCCGAGGCGATCGTGATCTCACCGGGTCCGAAGACACCCGATGAGGCCGGGGTGAGCGTGGAGGTCGTCCGTGCGTTCTCGGGCACCCTGCCGATCCTCGGAGTGTGCCTGGGGCACCAGGCGATCGGCCGGGCCTTCGGCGGCCGTGTGGTGCGGGCGCGTACGCTCATGCACGGCAAGACCTCGCCAATCGCCCATGACGGTCGGACGATTTTCAGGGGGATTCGAACCCCTTTCGAGGCCACACGCTATCATTCGCTGGTGCTCGATCCGTCGCGAATTTCCCCGGAGCTGGAGATCTCGGCCACCACAGACGGCGACGTCGTGATGGGCCTGCGGCACCGGACGCACCCCACCGAGGGGGTGCAGTTCCACCCGGAATCGGTGCTGACGAGTGAGGGGAAAGTGCTCCTCCGGAATTTTCTGGAGAGGTCATCCTGATGCCGGCGAAGCAGGAGGGACTCAAACCTGCGCTCGAGACGCTGATCAATGGCAGGGTGCTGGATGAGAACGAAGCGCGGGCGGCATTCGAGTTGATCATGGATGGCCGCGCGCCCGCGGCTCAGATCGCCGCATTCCTCGTGGCTTTGCGCATCCGGGGCGAAACCGTGGGGGAGATCGCCGCATTCGCGCGGGTCATGCGCGCGCGCGCGACCTCTGTGCCGGTCGATGTCGAGGGGTTGATCGACACGTGCGGAACGGGAGGCGACGGATCCGGCTCTTTCAACATCAGCACCCTGGCGGCGATCGTGGCGGCGGCTGCCGGGGCACGGGTTGCAAAGCACGGCAATCGGTCGGTCAGCAGCCGATGCGGAAGTGCCGACCTGCTGCAGGGGCTGGGCGTTCGGGTCGAGTCGACGCCGCAGGAAATGGCCGAATCGATTCAGACCTTCGGTTTCGGCTTCCTGTTCGCTCCTGCGCTGCACGGGGCGATGAAACATGCCGCGCCGATCCGAAAGGAACTGGGCATGCGCACCGTCTTTAATCTTCTGGGACCGCTCACGAATCCCGCCGGAGCGCGACGGCAGTTGGTGGGCGTCTTCGACGCGACCTGGGTCGAGCCGATCGCGGAAGTGCTCCGGCAACTGGGCTGCGAACGGGCCCTCGTCGTCCACGGCGGGGGCATGGATGAGATCGCCATCCACGACGAAACGCGAGTGGCGGATCTCGACGGTGGCAATCTGCGCACTTACACCCTGACCCCGGAGGACGCCGGCCTGAGGCGCGCCCAGGCCGCCGATGTCATGGGGGGCGAGGTCGAGGAGAATGTCGCCATTGCGACCAGTGTGCTGCAGGGCACCAAGGGCCCGCGGCGAGACGTCGTGGTTTTGAACGCCGCCGCCGCATTGCTCATTGCGGATCGGGCGGCGACATTGCGAGAAGGGGTCGAGATGTCTTCGAGAACGATTGATTCGGGCGCTGCGATGAGTCTACTCGACAGCATGCGGGCGAAGGGGCCCGCAAGCCGGAAGGGGGCCTGAAGGATGGATATCCTCGATCGAATCCTGGAGGCGAAGAGGGCCGAGCTCGCCCGGGCGAAGGCAGCAAGCCCGGTGCGCCGCCTCATCGAACGGGCGAGCGCGGCCCCGCCACCACACGATCTCCCGTCAGCGCTACGCAAGGCCGGACGCGTCAACGTGATCGCCGAGGTGAAACGCGCTTCCCCATCCCGGGGAGAGATCCAGCCCCGAGCCGACCCGGTCGCCACGGCGCGTGAGTATGCCGAAGCGGGCGCCGCGGCGATCTCGGTCCTGACCGACGCCCGATTCTTCCTTGGAGCGCCGGAGCACTTGAGCGGCGTACGCGCGGCGGTTCCCCTGCCGGTCATCCGGAAGGATTTTCTCTTCGATGAGTACCAGGTGTATGAGAGCCGCGCGCTCGGTGCCGATGGCCTTCTCCTGATCACCAGGATCCTCGACGCCAAGACTCTGCAAATGCTGATCGGGGTGACACGGGCTCTGCACATGGAGGCGCTCGTGGAGGTGCACTCGGAGGAAGACCTCCGCAAGGCGCTCGATTGTGGTGCGGCCATCATCGGTGTGAACAATCGGGACCTGGGAACGATGCAGGTTTCTCTCGACACGTCTCTCCGGCTCGCGCCTCTTCTCACACCGGAAGTCGTCAGAGTGAGCGAGAGCGGCATCGAGACGCGCGCCGACATCGACCGGCTGCGGGAGGCCGGTTACGATGCCTTCCTGGTTGGAGAACGCCTGATGCGGGAGGCTTCGCCCGGCAGGACGCTGGCCGAACTCATCGCGGAGGAGAGTGGTTGAGGATTCGGACCAAGGTATGCGGGATCACCCGGCTGCAGGATGCGCAGGCTGCGGTTGAGCTGGGGATCGACGCCGTCGGGTTTAATCTCGTCCCGGGGAGTCCGCGGGAGATCTCCGTCGAACGAGCCCGGGAGATCAGCGGAGCCCTGCCGCCGTTCGTCACTCGCGTCGGCGTGTTCGCCGACGCGCGGCCGCCATCGATGGAGGCGAAAGCCGGACTGATCGGACTCGACTGGCTCCAGCTTCACGGCGACGAGGAACCGGAGGCTTGCGCCGGTCTGACGCTGCGCTGGTACAAGGTCTTCCGGGTCGGTCCCGGCTTCGCGCCCGAGGACGTGGCGCGATACGCCTCCGGCACGGTCCTGCTCGATACCTTCAGTCCTGCGGCGCGGGGAGGGACGGGTCGATCGTTCGACTGGAACATGGCGCGGCGAGCCGGCGCCTACGCGCGAGTGATCGTCGCCGGAGGGTTGAGCGAGGAGAACGTGGAGGAGGCGGTGCGCACCGCCAGGCCGTACGGCGTCGATGTGAACAGCGGCGTGGAGTCGGAGCCGGGGATCAAGGACCCTGGTCGCCTCGAACGGTTCATGCGACGCCTCCGTGCCGTCGAGGAAGAGATCGCATCGTGAAAATCCCGGATGATCGCGGGCGTTTCGGTCCCTACGGAGGGCGCTTCGTTCCCGAAACGCTGATGGCGCCGCTCCTCGATCTGGAGCGTGCCTGGCTCGAATGCCGGGAGGATCAGGGATTTCTGGGCGAGCTGGATTACTACAGAACACGCTACGCGGGACGGCCGACCCCGCTGTATCGGGCCGATAACCTGGCACAGGAGATCGGCGGCGGGATTCGCATCTATCTCAAGCGGGAAGATCTGATGCACACGGGAGCCCACAAGATCAACAACACGATTGGCCAGGCGCTGCTCGCACGCCGTATGGGAAAGTCGAGGGTGATTGCCGAAACCGGCGCGGGTCAGCATGGTGTGGCGACGGCGACGGTGGCATCGCTGTTCCGCATGCGCTGCACGATCTACATGGGACAGGAAGATATGCGTCGCCAGTCTCTCAACGTCTACCGCATGCGACTGCTCGGAGCCGAGGTCGTGCCGGTCCTCGCCGGCAGCCGAACGCTGAAGGATGCGATCAGTGAAGCGATGCGCGACTGGGTCACGAACGTAAACGACACGCATTACATTCTGGGATCGGTCCTGGGTGCGCATCCCTACCCGATGATGGTGAGGGATCTCCAGTCGGTCATCGGCCACGAGGCACGGGATCAGATTCTGCGCTCCGAGGATCGGCTTCCCGACGCACTGGTTGCGTGCGTCGGCGGCGGCAGCAACGCCATCGGATTGTTCCATGCCTTCATCGATGACCGCGACGTCAGAATGATCGGTGTCGAGGCGGGTGGTCGGAGTCTCGAACCGGGAGAACATGCCGCCCGATTCGCAGGAGGCGGGCTCGGAGTGCTGCAGGGCACGAGGACCTTTCTGCTTCAGGACGGGAACGGCAACATCCTCAATACCCATTCCGTCTCGGCCGGCCTCGATTATGCGGCGGTCGGGCCGGAGCACGCCTATCTGAGAGACGCCGGCCGCACGACCTACACCCTCGCCACAGATGATGAGGCGCTGCGTGCGTTCCACATCCTCGCGGAGCTCGAGGGGATCATCCCCGCGCTCGAATCGGCCCACGCCGTAGCGCACGTCCTGAAGGAGGCCCCCGGAGGGGGTCTCGGCCAGTTGATGATCATCAATCTGTCCGGGAGAGGTGACAAGGATGTGAAACAGGTCGCCGACATCGAGGGGAACGAGGTGGAGGGTCTGTGAGCGACGCTCGCGTGAAGGTCGGGCGGATTGGCGCCGCTTTCGGGCGGGCGCGGGCTGAGGGCCGGCCGGCGATCATCCCCTACATCGCGGCGGGGGACCCGGACCTCGGCATGACGAAGAAAATCGTCGGCGCGCTCCATCGGGGAGGTGCGGACATCGTCGAGCTCGGCGTGCCGTTCTCGGACCCGATTGCCGACGGACCGGTGAACCAGCGGGCGGCGGAGCGAGCGCTTAAGAACGGCACCTCGATTCGATCGGTGCTCGATCTATGCGCGCAACTGAGGAAAGATGATGCACCGCCCGTGGTGCTGTTCACATACTACAACCCGATCCACCGCATGGGCATCGATGAGTTTGCCCGGGCGGCTGCTCAGGCCGGCGTCGACGGTGTGCTGGTGACCGACCTTCCGGTGGAGGAGGCGGACGATCTGGATGAGGCGCTGCTCGAGTCCGGAATCGATCTGATCTTCCTGCTCGCGCCGACCTCGACGAAGGAGCGGATCGAACGAACGTGCGCGCGGGCGCGCGGTTTCATTTACTTCATTTCGCGTACCGGCGTCACCGGGGCGCGCGAGAGGCTGCCCGAAGGGCTCGAGGCGCGCGTTCGTGCAGTGCGGAAGAGTTGTTCCCTGCCGATCGCGGTCGGCTTCGGAATCAGCACGGGGACGCAGGTGCAGGAGGTGGCAGCCTTCGCCGACGGAGTGGTGGTGGGAAGCGCCCTGGTCCGCATGATCGAGGAGTACTCCAGCGCCTCCGACCTGACTGTACGGGTCGAACGGTTCTGCCGGGATCTGATCCCCTCCGGGGAGAGAGCATGAAGAGGACCGGCCGACGCCGCTCCACGCCGAACCGCCGCGTGGCGAGGCGATCCGTGAAGAGCGAGACGCCGGGGGATGCCCTGGATCGGCTGCGCCGTCGGATCGACGATATCGATCGGCGAATGGTGCGGTTCTTGAATGAGCGGGCAAGCCACGCGATTGAGGTAGTGCGTGTCAAGAAGGTCGTGGGGCTCTCCATCTATCAACCGTCCCGGGAGGACGAGGTCCTGCGCAATGTGCAGAGTCACAATCGGGGGCCTCTCGAGAATTCCGCCCTGCGCAGGTTGTTCGAAAGAATCATCGATGAATCGCGTTCCATCGAGCGTATCGTATCCGCCTCCGAAGGCGAATCAGCGGGGTCGGGCGCTCGGGGTAACACGGACGCTGGGAAAGACT
>JAZGDH010000058.1:0-2973 GCA_036477555.1 Acidobacteriota bacterium | reverse complement strand
GGCGGTCGCGCAGGGCGCGCGACGTCTCGGAGCCCCTTCCGCCGGCAACGCCGGTTCGGCTCTCGCGGCCTACGGCGCGCGGGCCGGTGTGCCGGTCGATCTCTTCCTTCCCGACTCGACGCCCGGTGCGTTCGTCGAGGAGGCCAGGCACCTCGGCGCCACGGTTCGGCTGGTCCCGGGATCGATCGCCGACGCGGGGCGCGCCCTGCGCGAGTCGCTCGGCCCGTCGGGGGAGGGATGGTTCGACGTCTCGACGTTGCGCGAGCCGTTCCGGATCGAAGGGAAGAAGACGATGGGTTACGAGATCGCCGAGCAGATGGGGTTTCGCCTGCCGGACGTCATCGTCTATCCGACCGGGGGCGGCACCGGGTTGATCGGCCTGTGGAAGGCGTTCGAGGAGATGGAGACGCTCGGCTGGATCGATTCGGCGCGCCCGCGAATGATCTCGGTTCAGGCGACCGGCTGCGCCCCGATCGTGCGCGCGTTCGAGCAGGGGCGTGACACGGCGGAAGCGTGGGACGATCCGGTGACGCAGGCCGCCGGTCTTCGGGTGCCATCCAGCCTCGGGGATCGGATGATGCTCGAGACGCTGCGCGTCAGCCGGGGAATGGCCGTCGCGGTCGAGGACTGTGAGATGATGCAGGCGGCCGCGCGGCTCGCCTCCCTCGAGGGGATCGATGCCTGTCCGGAGGGCGGAGCCGCGGTGGCGGCGCTCGCCGTCTTGAAGAAGCGCCACGCGATCGATCGGAATGACCGCGTGGTGATCTTCAACACCGGAACCGGTCTCAAGTACCGATCGTGAGATCGCCGGCGGCCCCGGCCACCGCGATCCGAGGAGGAGGTCGTCCATGCCACACGGCGGGTCGGATTCGGGAAGGGGAGTGATTTTCGTCTGGCTCTTCCTCGCTGTGATCCTCGCCGGGTGCGCGGCCGCCACCGTCGATGGCGGCGGCCCGGCGACCGCGACCGACCCCGGAGCGGCGGAGGCGCCGCCCGCGCGCGAGACCCCCAAGATCGTCCGTGTCGTCTGCACCGATCACATCTGCGGGAATTGCGACGGCAAGTGCCACAGGAAGGGCGGCCACGTCGCCGTGGACAAGAAGGGTCACTGCGCCTGCACGCCGACCGAGGGTGGCGCTCTCGACCGGGCGACGCGCGCCGCGTACGCCGACGATCCGCCGCGCTGACGGGCGGCGCGGATCCCCCCACCGAAAGGAGTCGAGATGCCTCCCCGGAAACCCGATCGCCGCCTGTTGCACAGGGCCGCGCGCCTGTTCCTGGAGGGGATCGGCGAGCCCGGCCTGCGGCGGGATCAGCGACGCACGCCTGCCCGTGTGGCGGACGCCTGGTCGCGCGAGCTCATGTCGGGATACCGCTCCGATCCGGTCCGTATCCTCGGCACCTCGTTCGCCTCCCGCGAGACCGGCATGGTGGCGGTCCATGCCATCCCCTTCGTGTCGGTCTGCGTGCATCACCTGCTGCCGTTCCACGGGGTCGCGCATGTTGCCTACATCCCGGACGGGCGGCTGGTCGGCCTGTCGAAGCTGGGGCGCGCCATCGATGCGCTCTCGAGACGGCTGCAACTTCAAGAGCGCCTGACCCGGCAGATCGTCGAGGCGCTGAACCAGGCCCTCCATCCGTCCGGGGCCGCATGCAGTCTCGAGGCGGAGCATCTGTGCATGACGGTGCGGGGGGCGCGCGCCCGGGGGGCGCGCGTTGCCACGACGGTCTATTCGGGGCGGTTCCTCGATCGGCCGGCGCTGAGGCTCGAGTTTCAGCGGCTGTGCGGTGTCGCGGCGCCGGTACGACGCGCCGCACGCCGCGGACGAAACGCCGGCGGGAGCGCACGATCCCGTAAACGCACCGCGAGGCGACCGGCCGGTCGCCGCGCCCGCGTGACGACGCGGCGGAGGTCCGGTTGAGCGGGATCCGATGTGCTAAACTCCCCGTCTCGATGAGGATCACCGCGCGCCGAATCCGCGTATCCGCCGCTCTGGCTCTGATCGCCACTCTCGGTGCCGCGGGCGACGCCTTCCCGCAGGGCGCTTCGTCGCCCGACTCACCCACCGTCCGCATCGGCCTGACCACCGACCGCGTCAGGGCGCGGGTCTCGGCCGTCGGCGGGATCGTCATCCGCTCCCTCACCGACGACTCGCGCATCTGGAAGAAGCAGTTCGCGGCCGGAATCTACATCGTCAGCGATGTCGAGGGAGGAGAGACCGGGCTCGTCTATCGCGTGCAGGTGGCATCCTTTGCCGCCAAGGATCAGGCGCTCGCGAAGAAGGCGGAACTCGAGGAACTCCTGCCCGAGGAGAAGACGGTACTCGTCTATCACCCCGATCGGCGTGCCTGGCGCGTCCGGATCGGCGAGTTCCAGGCGCGCGAGGATGCGACGGCGCTGGTCCAACGGCTGAATGACGAGGGGTATGAGGAGCTCTGGGTCGCCGAGCAGGGGCGATCGGTCAACGCCCGGCGCAGGATCCGGCTGGTGGACGATCGCTGGCGCGACTATCTGACCAAATATGATCGCGTGCTGATTCAACCGGTCGAGCGCGGCCGCCGTATCAATGTGGATGATCGATCGTACCGTGGTCGCATCGAGGCGCGCGTCGACAAGTCGGGAAACCTGCGGCTGATCAACGAGCTCGACCTGGAGCAGTATCTCCGTGGTGTGGTCCCGAACGAGATGGGGCCCGGAGTCTACCCGGAGATCGAAGCGCTGAAGGCCCAGACGGTGGCGGCGCGGACCTACATGATCTCGAACCTCGGGCAATTCTCCAAAAACGGCTCCGACGTCTGCGATACCCCGGCCTGTCAGGTCTACAAGGGGGCCGGCACCGAGCACCCGATGACCGATCGGGCGATCGAAGAGACGCGCGGGCTGGTGCTGGCGTTCAAGGGGAAGCCGATCAACGCCATGTACACCTCGACCTGCGGCGGTCATACCGAGAACGGATCGCTGATCTTTCACAC
>JAZGDH010000057.1:0-23519 GCA_036477555.1 Acidobacteriota bacterium | reverse complement strand
TGATTTTCCGTGCTGGCGAGCGATTTGGCATCGATGAGGATCAGTCGCGCCGTCCAGCCCCCCCACAAGGCGAGGGCGACACCGAGAAGCGTCAGCAGGAACGGGTCACCCGTCAGGATGGGCCCTTCCCCGAACGGATCCGGAATGAAGGCGCCGAGCGGGATCAGCAGCCACGGGAGCACGAAAAACGGTGCGATCATCCGGGCGGCCTTTTCGACTCCGTGCCGGATCGGCAGAGTCCTGCAACCGTGAGCCGCATCCCCCTCCATGTCGGAAAAATCCTTGCTGCTGGTGGCGCCGAGAAGAAAGCAAAAGAAGATGAGGCCGATGTACCAGGGCTCCGTCCGGACGACGCCGGCCACCAGCGACCACCCGGCCACCTTGAGCAGACAGCCACGTGGCACGGCGATCGTGACGTTCGCCCAGATACCGAATCGCTTCGTTCGACCCCAGGCCGGATCGGAATAGACGAACGTCAGCAGCATCCCGGCAAGATAGAGAAAGAAGCACTCGTGCTGCGCCAGCGGTGCCATCGCCTTTTCGAGGAAACTGTTGCGCGGATGGATCACGATGAACCAGGTCGGCAGGATGGCGAGCAGATAGAGGAGCGCGGCGAAGACCCGGCCAGCGTGCAGGGAAATTGCTCCGGAGGGGAGCGGCCGATTCGGTTTGTTGCGCCGGTCGATCTCCAGATCGTGGTATTGATTGAGCGCGTTGCTGGCGGCGTTGAGCAGGCCGGCGCAGGCCGAGCCCAGAACGATCATCGCCAGAACGGCTCCCGTAAAACGACCCTGCGGGTCCGGATTGTGCGCCGATCCGAAGGCGGTGAGCGCGCCCGAGATCACGCCGACCATCGGAGGCAGCAGAGTGAAGGGTCGGGTGAATCCCAAATAGATCCTGGCCCGGGACCACAGAGCACCCCCGCGGATCATTGTCCCATCCCCACAATCGGTTCCGCATCCTCCAGGAGCCTGTCCGGGTGGCGCGTCAAGCGCCGCCTCCGAAGACGAGCGCGCAGGCGAGACCGACCAGGGCGCCCAGCATCGTGTTGGAAAAATTCACCGCCTCGTTATCCATGAGGCCACGTGCCTCCAGTGTCGCTCCCAGGATTGAATCGGCAGTCGATCCCAGGAGACCGGCCAGGACCACCACCCAGAGGGCCGATCCGGGGAGCAGGTTCATCCCCCACGCGACGCCACCGATCAACAGGGCGGCGACTCCGCCTGCGGCGGTGCCGATGAGAGAGACCGCACCATCCGTGCCCGCCGGCACCCGCCGGAGCGACGTGATCAGGCGCGGCCGGCCACCGTACGCCTGACCGATCTCACTGCTGACCGTGTCGAACACGGCCGCAGCGTAGGCACCGACGTAGGCGAGGATGAATATCTCCGGCCTGGCCGACCCCGCCACGAGCAGCGCCAGATAGGCGCCGACGCCGCAATTCGCCAGGGCGTGCCGGGCGGAGCGCGCCCCCCGCTTCGATTGCGCAACTCCCAGCCGCATCTTTCTCGCCATCCCGAGCCGCGTCGCCCCCGATCCGAGAAAAAAGAACGCCATCAGCACGGCGTATCCCGGCCACCCGATGAAGGTGAAAGTGACCAGCCCGACGAGCAATCCGGCGATCATTCCGGATCGATCGACGCTTTTCGCACGAAACGCCAACGAGGCGAAGACCAGGTTGACCAGCGTCCCGAACACGAAGGACTGTCTCAGATCGCCCGCGGCGCTGTGGAGGATCGCGCCGTCCAGCTCCATGAGGCCGCGCATGAACAATGCGGACATGAGGGGGACGCTCAGGTTGTCATCGATCCGCCAGGGAAGCGATTCGACGAAAGCGGCGAAGAGACCTGTCGGAACAGCGAGCAGAGCGGCCTCGGATGGCGATCGTCCCATCCAGGTCAGCACGAGCCAGATCCCCGCCGTCGCGACCAGCGCGAAGGCCAGAGTCCCCTCGATCGTCTTCCGTTCGTTCCAGGGGATCGGCCGGCGGCCGCGCCGGCGGCCCCAGGCCGCGGCCGACGGGTCGCCCCAGGCCATCACAATCCACCCGGAGGCGGCAACCGCCATGCCGTCCCTGCCGAACCCGAAAAGAAGGAGAAGGAGCAGCACCGAGACCGGGTAGATCAGGATCCCCGACCGCCACGGACTCTCGCGCTCCCGCTCCCGGAAAAGCCGGCCGCCCCCGATCCGCGGCAGGATCAGGGCGTTGAACAGCACCGCGCCGGCCGCGAAGATCACGGCCTGGCCAGGCGCCAGGTATGCGAGCAGGAAGGCGAAGATCCCGGCCGCGAAATGAACCGACCGGCGCATCATCTCGTTCGTTCCTTCCATCAACACGTCCTCACGAACCATCCACCGTCTCTGTTCTCCGCATCGCCTCGAGGGTCGCCCTCATCCCCTCTGCCAGCGGCGTGATCCGGTAGCCGATCTCGGAGAGCGCCCGTTCGCTGCTGTACGCCCACTCGTGCCGGAACGTGCGAACGACTCCTGTCGTCACGGCGGGACGGATCCCGGTCATCCACGCCACCGCCTGGAGAACCGACCCCAGCATCTCACCGGCCCAGTACGGAACGACGCGCTGCGGAGGTGGCCGCCCGGTGAGACCGGAGAGGATAGCGAAGAGATCGTCCAGCGTGGCATTCTCGCCACCGAGGATATAGCCGCGGCCCGGACGTCCCCGTTCCAGAGCGAGACAGTGCCCCTCCGCCACGTCGTCGACGTATGCGTAGCAGATCTTCAGGTCTCCGCGGCCCAGGCGCGCCTTCAGCCGGCCGGCGAGGTGATTCGCCAGCATGCTGCGCAGGAGGTTTCCCTCGGTGGGCGGACCGGGGCCGTAGAGCACGCCCGGGTAGACCAGGGTAATCGGCGCTCCGGCCGCGAGCTTCTCGCGAACGAGCCTTTCGGCCATCCACTTTGTCCGCTCGTAATCGGTGCAGAACGTCAGGTGCTCACGCTCGTACGTCTCATCACCGATGGCGCCGTCCGTCGGGCCGAGTGCGACGATCGTGGATGTGTAGACGATCCGGCCGACGCCGGCTTCCTCCGCCGCACGCAGCACCGCGGCGAGTCCCTCGACGTTCACCCGATCGAATTCGCGACTGTCCCTCACCCACATCCGGACGAGCGCCCCCATGTGGATCAGCGCCTCGCAGCCGGCGAGAGCCCGTCGCAGCGATGAAGGATCGCGGAGGTCGCCGATACTCGGCCGGCAGCCTTCGGGGAGTGCACCCTCCCTTCCGCTCCGGCAGAGCGCAGTGACCTCGTGTCCCGCGGCGACGAGCCGGCGCGCGACGTTGCCGCCGACATAGCCGGTCGCCCCTGTGATGACGATTCTCATTCGTCTTCCTCGAACCGGCGACCCAGGTAGTCGAGAAGCGCATCGCGCCAGTGCCGAGGCGCCTCACCGGTCAGCCGGGTGTAGAGACCCGGATCGAGGCCCGACTGAGAGGGGCGCCTGGCGGCTCCAGCCGTCTGCCGCGTTCGGATCGACTCGATCCGGAGCCCGGAATCCCCGCTCGAAGCGACGATCTCCTGTGCCAGTTCGTAGCGGGAGCAGATCCCCATGTTGGCGAAGTGCAGGATCCCCCGATGCTCGATATCGAGGAGCCGGAGGATCGCATCGGCCAGATCGAGGACGAAAGTGGGGGAACCATGTTGATCACCCACGACGCCGAGCACACCACCGGCGCGGGCCCGGACACGGATTCCGTCAACGAAGTTGGCGTGACCCGGGCCATACAGCCACGATGAACGCACGATCAGGATGTCGCCGCCGACCGCGGCCACGCGCTGCTCTCCCTCGAGCTTCGACGCACCGTAGACCGAAAGAGGCCCGGTCGGATCCTCCTCCCGATAAGGCCGCCTCGACGATCCGTCGAACACGAGGTCGCAGCCGATCTGGATCAGACGGCATCCCATGTTGAGGGCTGCGCGAGAGACGTTCTCCGCTCCCTCCACATTGATCCCCCTCACCGCATCGGGTTCGCTTTCGCAGGTGTCGATGTTCGTGAATCCGGCGCAGTTGATTACGACGCTCGGCTGCAGGCGTTCGATCTCCGCCTCCATGCCGAAGCGGTCCTCGATGTCGATCTCGGCCCGGGTGGCGGCCACCGTCCCGGGGAACACCTTTTCCAACACCCGCACGACTGCAGACCCGAGCAACCCCCCGGCGCCGAGGACGAGCGGGACGCGCGGCGCCTGAGGGGTCATCAAAACCCGCTCCCCGCGCCCGCATGCATATCGATGACGTTTCCGACACCCTTCAGATTGATCAGGAACCGGAACTCGCTCTGGCTCGATCCGCTGAAATTGCGATTGAGATACTCGAGCTGGAAGCCGCAGCACTGCGTGTTGTATCCGAACCGGTAGCGCTGATCGCGGAGCCGCGGCTCTCCTTGCGCTACATCACCCAGCTCGTAGTTGATCTGCGCGCCGAGCAGCACCCGGCGGGCGAAGAGATTGGTTTCCCCCTGCATCCCGATCTGGCTGCGATCGCAGATCACCCCCGGCCCACAAATGCCCGCCGCGCGCGCCTCGAGGTCCCGGACCTGTGAGTAAGTGAAATCCAGAAACCCGCGCTGCGGACTTCTCAAGCTGGCGCTGAGGCTCGCTTGCGAGAGTTGGCGGAAAATCACGTCGACCTCGGTCCTCAGGTCAACGCTGATGTGATTCGAAGGATTGACACGCAGGGAAGCGCGCACGGGCGACACGCTCTTAAACACGCCCAGAGTCGGTGAGGAACTGATCGGTCCGAGGAACGAGTAATCCTGTGCGATCTGGAAAGTCGCCACCTCGACCGTGCTCAGCTTTTCCTTCTCGCTGTCGGCCTTTTCATCCGGTCTCGTGATGATCCCCTGTTCTTCCTCCCTGATTTTGATCGCCGCAGCGGCGGCCGCTGCGAGCGAGCTGCTTCCCGAGCCGGGGCCACCCCATCCCCCGTACTGGCCGAAGTGGTTGGCACCACCCGCGGGACGTTTCGCGTACAACCGGCTCACGAGGGCGTAGGTCACCCGGTTCGCTTCACCGGCGATCGAGTCGATCTCGTCAAAACGGATCACGTTGTCCGCATCCTCCGCGTCGGAGCGATAGCTGTAGCGCAGAGTCGGCTCGATGGTGTGCTTGTACTGCGGCGAGAACTTCGAGGTTGGCGTGTCGAAGATGCGGCCCATCTTGGGCCCGATCATCTCGAGCCCGCCGCGCAGGACGTTCAGGTTGATGCTCTCGTCGAGGATGACCTCGCTTCCGCTGACGTCGGTCTGGCTCTGGGTGTAATAGCTGCTCTCCAGCCCGAGTGAAGCGTCGACGTCGAGCCAGGTGAGCGGAGAGATCTGTGACGAAATCGTCGGTGCGATATGGAACCGTTCGTAGTCCGCGTCCACCTCCCCTTTGCTGAAAGAGGAGACCGATGACTGTAATGTCAGATAGAACGGGGTGCGTCCCAGGCGTTGTCGCCGTCCGCGCAGCTCGAGATCGGGGCGGGTCCAGCGCACCACGACGTTTTCCTGAATGACCTGCTCGCGCCGCTCGACCAGCGTGTTGAAAGCAAAGAAGCCCCAGGTGCGGGTCAGAAGCAGGTTACTGACCGCCTCCGCCGTCGTCGAAAGCCGGAAGTCGCGCTCGTAGTCGCGGTAGTAGTCGAAGTCGCTGATGAAATTCGCCTTGCTCACCAGACGCCAGCCGGAGTCAAAATCCTGGGTCTGCCCGAAGTCGATCACCCAGCGGGAGACATCGACATCCGGTGGCATCTCCTCCTTCACGACCTGATCGCGGATGAAGTATCCGGTGAAAAACAACTTACCGCGATCGTTTGGCACCATCCGGTATTCCAGCCCGGTGCCGTATCCGGCCTCGGAGAAGTAATCGAAATGAAACGTGGCGTCCATATTGCGACGCATGGCCCAGTACCAGGCGTTGCTGATCACCGTGCCGGCCCGCTGGGAGAAACCGAACTCCGGGAACAGCAGTCCCGAGGCCCTGTCGGTCTTGATCGGCCATACCAGATAAGGCGAGTAGAACACGGTGACCCTGCCGATCTTGAACGACAGATTGTGGAGGTAGGCGTACTCGTTGAGCTTCAACAGACCGCGTCCGACTTTGAAGCTCCAGTACGGGATCGGCTGCGTACAGGCCGTGAATGTCGCCTTGTGCAGGACGAGCTCATTGCTCGAAATCTTGTCAACCCGCTCGGCGGTGAAGACGTACGACGGTTCGGCCCACCCGCTCGCATCGTAGAACGTCCCGGTCTCCGTCTCGAGGTTGTAGTCGAGGCTTCGCGCGGTGATGCGGGAATCCCTCTGATCGAGAATGACGTTCCCTTCGGCATGCACTTCGTTGGTGGAAGGAATGAAGCGCACGTAGTCGGCCTGCAGACGCGAACCACCGAACTTGATATCGACGTATTCCTTGAGGATCAATTCGTCCTTCCCGATAATCGAGCCCGGCCCGGCCGCGATCTCGAGGGCAGCCCCACGGGGGCCGGGCCGCACCAGGCGGCGCTCGCCCGGCCGACCCGGTTTCCGGTCCGGCTCGGACGGCTCCGCCTCCTCGGCCCGAAGACTCAGGGGAAGAGCCAGGATGAGGGCAAGCAGGATGAGGATTCTGTGGTTCCGGTGTGGCATGCGTCGGGGCGTGTCCACCATGCTCGAGCGTTGGGGAGCCGGCTTCAGGTGACGGCGACGCCCGCGTAGGCGACCACCGATTCGAAGTCTCCGCTCCGGTCGCCCGAATTGGCGTACGCGATCAGCCGCGCCTCACGCGCCCCAAGGCAGCGCGCGGCTTCGAGACCCACCACCGTCGGTGCGATTCCGCACATGCTGATCTGATGCTCCAATACGACCCTGTGCAGGCCTTCGGGATCGATCGCCAGCACGCGCTCGAGAGCCATTCTGTCGAGCTTCTCCGCCTCGGCGGCCGGGATGTAGTGAGACATGTCGCTGCTCATCACGATCAACACCTCCCCCTCCGCCTCCCGGATCGCGTCGGCCAGAGCCCGCCCCAGATCAAGTAGCGACGGTAGCCTCAAGGTCCCGACACAGACAGGAACGAGCGAGACACTCTCCAGCAGGTGCATCAGGAACGGAACCTGCACCTCCAGAGAATGCTCCTTCAGGTGCGCCCTCGCGTCCGACCGTGCGTTGGGACACCGGGCGAGGAGGGCTCGGGCCAGCGGTTCGTCGATCGGCACCTCACCGAAAGGAAAATCCCACGCCCCCTCATCGAACACGGCGATCGGTTCACCCGCCCCGGTGTGGTTGGGACCGAGGATGACGATCCGCCGCGAGAGCACAGCCGCAGAGTAGGTCGCGGCGGCGACGCCCCCCGAGTAGATATAACCAGCGTGGGGAACCATCAGCGCCAGCGCCCGCGGGCCGGGCACGGCCTCCGAGCCCCGAAACAGTTGTCGCAGATCCCTGGTGAGTTCGTCAGGCTCGGCCGGGTAGAAGGTGCCGGCCACGGCAGGTTGACGCCTCATGGTCGGTCTCCTTCAGCACCGCTCGATGGGTCGTCCGGTGGCGCCGCACATGCTACCAGATGATCTTTACAAAGTAAAGAAAACCGGACACTTGCGTTGTTTTCGCACCGCACCGCGTGGTACGATCACGTCCCCTTTTTGACCTCCTTTCGGGCAGGGTTTGCAGAACATGAAACAGAGGAAGACCCCGGTTCCGCACCCGGCATCGGTGCTCCGGCTGGCTCTTGCGCAGATCGAGCCGATCCTGGGCGATATCGAGGCGAACGTCGCCACGCATCTGCGTACGGCCCGCGAGGCGAGGCGACTCGGCGCCGATCTTCTTGTTTTTCCCGAACTCAGCCTGACCGGATACCGACTCCAGGACCTGGTTTCCGAAGTCGCTGTTCCTCTCGATCGCCCCCCCGTCCTGCGCCCACTGATCGAGGCCAGCCGCCGGATCCCGATGGTCGTCGGGCTGGTCGAGGAGTCGGAGGGCCACCAGTATTACAACAGCGCCGTCTATCTCGAGGCCGGACGGATTCGCCACGTGCATCGCAAGGTGTACCTGCCGACCTACGGAATGTTCGAGGAAGGACGATACTTCGCAGCCGGCGATAGTCTGCGTTCGTTCCGATCACGGGCGGGGCGGTTCGGGATCCTGATCTGCGAAGACCTCTGGCACGCGTCGGCCCCGCTGGTGCTGGCGCAGGACGGGGCCGACTATCTGCTCGTGATCTCGAACAGCCCGACCCAGGGGGTCGACTCCAGCGACGCTCTCGCCAGCCAGAACACCTGGAACGATCTCCTCAGTGTCACGGCCCGGCTGCAGACGGTTTACGTGGCCTGGGTGAACCGGATCGGTTTTGAGGATGGGATCAACTTCGGGGGAGCCTCGTGCGTCGTCGACCCTTTCGGCAGGGTCACGTCACGGGCCGGCCTGCTCGAGTCGGAGCTGCTTATTTGCGATCTCGATCGAGCCGTGCTGCGCCGTGCGCGCACGTCCTATCCGCTGCTGAGGGACGAACGGCTGCCTCTCCTCTCGCGGGAGATTCGTCGCCTGATCGAGCGGCCCTCGACCACGCGCCGGCCAGGTTAGGAGCCTGTCTCAGCATTGCGTCGGGCCGCGCGTGGGATATCCTCCATCGCCTCGACGCGATTCGTCAGCTCCCCGATCCCTGCGATCGACACGCGCACCTCGTCACCGGGCTCGAGCGGTCCGACACCGTCCGGCGTGCCGGTGGCGATCAAATCACCCGGCTCGAGCGTCATGACACCCGAGATGAAGCTGATCAGCTTCGGGATGCCGAAGATCATGCCACTCACCGGCGAGGATTGACGCCGCTCACCGTTGACGTAGGTCTCGACTTTCAGGCCGGATGGATCGATCCCCACTGCGATGCAGGGACCGACCGGGCAGAAGGTGTCGAACCCCTTGGCCCGGGTGAACTGGACGTCCCGACGCTGCAGGTCGCGCGCCGTGACATCGTTGAGGCAGGTGTACCCGAACACATGTTCGAGGGCCCGATCCTCGGTCACCCGGCTTGCGCGCCGGCCGATAACGATCGCCAGCTCGCCCTCGTAGTCGACACGCCGGCTCTCGGCGGGGAGACGAATCGTCCCCCCCGGTGGCAGGATCGCCGACGGCGGCTTCATGAACAGCAGCGGCTCTGCCGGGAGTTCGCGAGCGAATTCGGCAACGTGAGCACGGTAGTTGCAACCGACGGCGACGATCTTGGAGGGCGTGCAAGGCGAGAGCCGATGCAGACCCGCCATCGGGCGGGGCGATCGGGGTTCACCCGGAGCGTCCCAGGGCGCTCCCGGCAGCTCGCGCACGGCGCCATCCGGCTCGATGCGGGCGTGGAAGACGCGATCCCCGTCCGCCAGGCGTGCGAAACGCGTCGGGGAGTCCACCGCGCGGCTACCTGGGCCGCTCCAGGTACTTCCCTTCACTCGTGTCGATGCGGACGATTTCGCCGATCTCGACGAACTGGGGAACCTGAACCTGAAGACCGGTTTCAAGCGTGGCCGGCTTGCCGCTTCCACTTGCGGTGGCGCCTTTCATTCCGGGCGGAGTGTCGATGACCTTGAGGTCGACGGTCGCCGGGAGGTCGACGCCCACCGGGCGTCCCTCGTGCATCTCGACGTTGACCTTGATATTGGGCGAGAGGTATTGCACGGCGTCTTCCAGATCGTCCCGTCGGATGTGGATCTGCTCGTAGGTCTTCGTATTCATGAAGTGGAAATCGTCACCCGATGCGTACAGAAACTCCATCTCATGCTGTTCCATTTCGGCCCGCTCGACCCGATCGCTGGAGCTGAACCGGTGCTCGAGACTGTTCCCCGTCGTCATGTTGCGCAGCTTCGCCTGCACCAGTCCCCGCTTATTACCGGGAGTGATGTGCTGCACCTTCATCACGCGGCACAGATCGCCCTGAAAAATGATGGTCATGCCGACGCGCATTTGAGTCGCCTGAATCATTGGATCGCGTACCTCCCTCAAGTCGGAGAACACATTATAGCGGTCCGATCGTGGCCGTCGCAAGAAGCGTCGATGGCATTTTCCTCGTGACCTCCTCTCGTTGACACGAGGGTAGGAGCGGCATACCCTCTCGCCATGCGTGCACGAGAAGCGGAGAACGAACCGGCGATCCCGCCGCAGCTGACGCTCGCTCCGGAGACAACGGCGTCGCTACTCGCCGACTTCGTCCGGCGCGAGACGCGTAAGGCCGGAATGCGGCGGGTGGTTCTGGGACTTTCGGGCGGTATCGATTCGGCCACATCGGCCGCGATCGCCTGCCGCGCCCTCGGCCCCGCGAACGTCCTGTGCGCGCTCCTTCCCTATCGCACTTCCAGTCCTTCCAGCCTGCGGGATGCCCGCCGCGTCGCTCGACAATTGAAGATGCGCACGGTGAAGGTCGACATCTCGCCGATGATCGATGCCTATTTCGGCCGCCGTGGACGCGCGACGCGGGTGCGCAAGGGCAACAAGATGGCGCGCGAGCGGATGTCGATCCTGTACGATCTGAGCGCGAGGGATGCCGCGCTCGTTCTCGGCACCAGCAACAAGACCGAGATTCTTCTCGGATACGGCACGATATTCGGGGACACGGCCTGCGCCATCAATCCGCTGGGTGATCTCTACAAGACTCAGGTCCGCCTGCTCGCCCTTCATCTCGGAATTCCTCCGGACGTCGTCTGGAAGACGCCCAGCGCCGACCTGTGGAAGGGTCAGTCGGACGAGGCGGAACTCGGCTACAGGTACATCGACATTGACCGGCTGCTCGCGCTTCTGGTCGATCGGCGCTCCACACGGGCCGAGGTGATCGCCGCCGGCTTCTCCCGCCGCATGATCGATCGAATCACGGCCCGGATCGTGCGATCGCAGTTCAAGCGGAGACCTCCGGTCGTGGCCAAGCTGTCACCGCGCACGGTCAACATCGATTTCAGGTACCCGCGCGACTGGGGTCGCTAGGCGCCTGTCCGGGCTGGGGGAGATGTGGTGAACCGCTCACCTGATCCGCGGGGAACGCTGTACGTGGTCGCGACCCCGATCGGTCATCTCCAAGACATCACGCTCCGGGCCCTGGAGGTCCTCTCCAGGTCCCGGGTCATCGCCTGCGAGGACACACGAGTCACCCGCGGCCTGCTGACGCGACATGGTCTGAAGGCACGGCTCGTGAGCTGCCACCGGTTCAACGAGACACGTCGGGCCAACGACATTCTCGAGGTGCTGAACCGGGGGGAAACGGCCGCTTACGTCACCGACGGTGGCACCCCCGCAATCTCCGATCCCGGGGCCGCGCTGATCCGGCGAGCCCGCGATGAGGGGCACCACGTGGTCCCGATCCCCGGACCGTCCGCGCTGACAGCTCTCCTTTCGGTCAGCGGCTGGGCCTCGACCGCGTTCACGTTCATCGGCTTTCTGCCCCACCGAAAAGGTGAACGACGGCGGGCGCTCGAAGCGGTGCGCGACGAACCGCGCACTCTTCTCTTTTTCGAATCGCCGCACCGTCTACGGGCCTCGCTCGACGATGCCATCGAGGTCCTCGGCGATCGGGGGGCGTTCCTGGGTCGCGAGATGACGAAGATCCACGAAGAGTTTCTCTCCGGGACCCTCGGCTCGATCCGCGAGGCGCTGGCCGGACGGACGATCCGGGGCGAGGTCGCGATCCTCGTCGAGGGCGTCCCCGAGGGAATCCCGCGACCGGTGGCGTCCGAGGAGCCTCCCGAACCTCCAGAGGACTCGGTCGTCCGACTGATCGAAGCCGGATGGGATCGCAAGGAGGCGCTGCGCAAGGTGGCGCGGGAGCGCGGCATCTCACGTCGCGAGATCTACCGGAACATGATGGATCGCAAGGAGAGCAAGAAGTAGACCGGCGGCCGGGCGTCCCGAACCCGGTCCCCCGCGAGACCCGGACAGGCTCCTGGCCGGGTCAACCTAGCGGCGGAGCGCTCCCCTGCTCCGGAGGCGCAGGCGGCAGGACCTCGTCCTCGGGAGGGCCGGCCGCGTCGCCTGCGGCGGGGGTGTACTCATAACGCAGGCAGCACTTCAGTCGCCCGCACATCCCGGAGATTTTCGACGGATTGAGACTGAGGTTTTGTTCGCGCGCCATCTTGATCGAAATCGGCGAGAACCCCTTGAGAAACGTGGAGCAGCAGAGGGCCTTGCCGCAATCGCCGTAGCCCCCGAGCGTGCGGGCTTCGTCCCGGACGCCGATCTGCCGCATTTCGATCCGGCTCCGAAACCGGCGAGCGAGCTCGCGGACCAGCTCGCGAAAGTCGACCCTTCCGTCGGCGGTGAAGCTGAATGTGATCTTGCGCGATTCGTCCACACACTGCGCCTGCACCAGCTTCATCGGCATGCGCCGACGGCGGATCAGGTCCTGGCAGTAGGCGTGCGCCTCGTCCTCGAGTCGGGCGCGTTTGGTGAACTCCTTCAAATCATCCTCGGTGGCCACCCGCAGCGCCCGCTTCATGCAGCCGATGGCACACATCTTTCGCGCACGCGTAGTTGGTTGCGCGACCTCTCCGATCTCGAGCCGGTCCGCTTCCAGGACAATCATCTGACCCATTTCGAAATCGCGCTCGCCCGAATTGTATTGCGTGACACGCACCTGATCATGCACACGAACTCCGACCACGGCGACGTCGTGGCCGCCACCCGGCGGCCCTTTCGGCGTAGGCCTATCGCAACCGCCCGCAGGCGGTGGCTGTGCACCGGAGGATGTGCCCGACTCGTTTTCGACAGGGGGATTGTTCATGCGGGGACCTCATATATGAAGGCCCGATCATGTGGATCGGACCGATCGGAGCAACGGCTCAGGATGATTATGCTATCGTACCTCGCGGTGCGTCAAGGAAGCGGGAAAACGCGAAAGGCCGGCATCGCGCATGGGCAAGCAACAGCGGGCGGACGGGGCGAAGGTGTTCGCATCCAACCGACAGGCATTTCACAACTTTTTCATCGACGAACGCTATGAGGCCGGAATCGTCCTGCTCGGAACCGAGGTCAAGTCGATTCGTGCGGGGCGGGTCAACCTGAAGGAGGGCTACGCCCGGCTGGATGGGCGTGAAATCGTCCTGTTCAGCTGCAATATCTCGCCTTACTCGCACGGCGGCTACTCGAACCACCACCCCCTTCGCCCCCGCAAGCTGCTGCTCCACAAGCAGGAGATCCAAAGAATCAGACAGAAGACCCGTTCCGGGGGGGCGACGTTGATCCCTCTCCGGATGTACCTCGCACGCGGACATGTCAAGGTGGAGATCGCGCTGGCCAGGGGGAAGAAGCTGTGGGACAAGCGCGAATCGATCCGGGGCCGCGAACAGGATCGCGAGGCGCGGGCGGCCCTGCGCGGGCGCCGCGGCAGCTGATCAGTTCGAGGACATTCCGGCTCTGTGGAGAAGAAGCTCCTGAACCGTCCGGCGGACGACATTCAGATCGAACGGTTTTTGAAGATATGGATTCCCGGTGCCCTCCAGAAACGCGAGGGTATCCGGACTGGCGAGATCGCCGGTGGTGAAGATGACGCGACGGCTGAGCGCCGCGTCCAGTTCGCCGAGCTTCTGGAACAGCTCGCGCCCACCCATTCCGGGCATCTTTAAATCCGAAACGATGACGTCGAACGTCTCCTGCCGGATCTTCTCGAGCGCCGAAGCCCCGTTCGTGGTCACCTCCACCTGATGTCCATCCATGCGCAACGTGTCGCCTATGACATCGAGGATCGAAGGCTCGTCGTCGACGAGCAGGATACGGGCCCCTCGCCCCGCCAGGAGAACGGGCGCCTCGACTGGCGTCTCCCGGGACTCCGGCCTGTCGACATGGATCGGAATATCTATCGTGAACATCGTTCCCGTGCCGGAAACGCTGTCGACGGCGATCGTGCCGCCGTGCTCGTTTACGATCCCATAACAGATCGACAGCCCCAGGCCGGTCCCCTGCCCCACCTCCTTCGTCGTGAAGAACGGATCGAAAATCTTCTTCACGTTTTCGGGGCTGATGCCGGCCCCGTTGTCTCCCACCTCGATCCGAATCCGATTCCCGACGTGACGCGTTCTCAGAGTCAGTTCGGGGGGCCGCCGGCCGCGGGCCATCGCATGCTGAGCGTTGTTGATCATATTCATCAGGACCTGCTCGATCTGGCTCGTGTCGACCAGAGTCTTCGGCAGATCCGGGGCCAGATCACGGATCACCTTCACCTTGCCGGACTGAAGGTGATCATCGCGCAGATCCAGGGTGCCCTCGATGACGGAGTTGAGATCGGCCATGCTTCTCTCGAGTTTCCGTTTGCGCGCGAAGATCAGCAGGTTCTGGACGATCCGCTTGCAGCGTTCGGCCTCGCGTTCGATCTTCTTCAGGCCCCGGCCGATTTTCTCATCCGGCTCCTTGCGCAGGAGCAACTGTGAATACCCCAGAATACCGGCAAGCGGGTTGTTCAGTTCGTGGGCAACGCCGCTGACCAGTTGTCCGACGACGCTCATCTTCTCAGCCTGCACGAGCTGGTCCTGGGCGTCGCGAAGCTCCTGGGTGCGGTCGGCCACCTTCACTTCCAGGTCGGCGTTGTTCTTCTCCAACTGACCACGCGAATCTCTCAGGTTCAGGGTCATGCGGTTGAACGCCTTCGAGAGCTCGCCAATCTCATCCGCACCCCGAATCGGCAGAATGATGTCGAGATCCCCCTGGGCAATGCGCCGGGTGGCGTGAACCAGTTGCTTGATCGGATCGACAATCACCCTCACGAGCAGAACTGCGAAGCCGACGCCGACGATCAGCACGGCGAGTGCCGCCAGGGTCAGGCCCCGCCGGAGCACGCGCCGATCGTGAACGAGATCGAACGTCGATAGACCGATACAGATCGATCCGATCTGAGCGCTCTCTGCCGCCGTACGAGATCCGCCGAGCAGGATATCCAGCTCCTCTTCCTCTGCGCTCCCCTGCCGGGTCAGAATCGGCACCGAGAAATAGACGACCCGCATGCCGCTCCGCAGGCGTGAGCTCTCCCCCTCTTCTTCAATCACCGCACCGCGGCGCCTGATGGTGTCGGACACCCACCGCGGGACCCTCACCACTTGATCCGTTCGGTGCTCCGCCACGACGACACCCCGTTCGTCCGCGATACCGGCGTAGACGACCTCCTGCTGACCCTTCAGCGGCTCGAGCGCCGCGCGCAGCAGATCGGGGCTGTGCGTCAGCACGCCGAGAACCGACGCGTCCGCCAGCCCTTTGGCGACCACCTCTCCCATCTCATCCAGCTCCCTCAGAGCCGACTCCTCCACCTGCAGCCCGACCATCCAGCCGAGGCCTACGGTCGACAGCACAAGGAGCGCCCCGATGCTGAGCGTGAATTTGAGCTTGAGGCTGAGGTTCGAGAGCAAGCGGGCGACGTCCCCTTTCTCCCGGATCCGAGCGGGCGGATCCCATCCCCGGGGCAGACGGCACCCTTCCCATCAATATATGTGTCGAAGCAGACGATTCAACGAGTGTGGGTGACGACCGGGATAATTTCAGGTCCGGTTCAGCGGATGGATCCTTCTTCCGGGCTGCTGGCGGAGGCGTAGAGCTTCCTGGGAATCCGGCCGGATTGGTGTGCGAGGCGCCCCGCTTCGACCGCCAGGCGCATCGCCCGGGCCATCGCGACGGGGGCGCGGGCGCCGGCGATCCCTGTGTTCATGAGGACACCGTCGGCCCCCATCTCCATCACGATGGCGGCGTCTGAAGCGGTGCCGACTCCGGCGTCGACGATTACGGGAATGTCATCGATCGCTTCCATGAGCAGTCGGAGGGTGACCGCGTTCTGGAGCCCGAGACCGGATCCGATCGGGGCGACCAGCGGCATCACGGCGGCCGCCCCGGCATCCCGCAGGCGCCGCGCGACGACCAGATCATCGTTGGTGTACGGCAATACGATGAACCCATCCTTCACCAGTTCACGCGTCGCCTTCAGTAGCCCCTCGTTGTCCGGGAACAGAGTCTTTTCGTCGCCGATCACCTCGAGCTTGATGAGATCCGACAATCCCGCCTCTCGGGCCAGGCGGGCCGTGCGCATCGCTTCCTCCGCGGAGAAACACCCGGCGGTGTTCGGGAGCAATGCTATCCGGCTCGTGTCGATGGCATCGAGCAGCGATTCGCCGTTTCGACGCGTCAGGTCGATGCGGCGGACGGCGACCGTGACCATGTCCGCCCCGGACGCATCGATGGCGCTGCGCGCGGTCTCGAGATCGGGGAATTTTCCGGTGCCGACGATCAGGCGGGACGCATAGGAGCGTCCCGCGATGGTGAGTTTTTCCGTCTTCATGCTCGAACTCCTGCCTGTCCTCCCGGGGCTACAGAAGAGTCGGGCGGACGATCAGCCTCCACCCACGAATTGAACGATCTCGATGCGATCGCGCTCCTTGAGTGTCAGCCCGTCGTGCTCCCGCGATGACACGACCCGGCCGTTCACCTCGACGGCGATCCGTTTCGGCTCGATACCGAGGGAATGAAGCAGCGCGAGGACGGTCGCGCCGTCCGGGATCGAGCGATCTTCTCCGTTGACGACGATGCGCATCTCCTGCGGGGCCTTCAGCTGGCCGCCTTCCTGGAGACCTTGCGGACGAGTTGTTTCAGTTCGGCGGTTTCCTTGCCGGCCCGGGCCTGGATGATCAGGGCGCTGGTTCCGTCGCCGACGCTCGGAAGGTCAACATCGAATCGAATTCGCCCCTCGCCGTCGGTCTTCCCTTCGAACAGGGTCTTCGGCTTGTCGACCGTACTGATCAGCTTCACCTTGATCTTCGCCCCGGAGACGCCCTTCCCCTCCGACGCCCTTGTGACCCCGAGCTCCACTCCCGCTGTCTCCCCCTCGGCGAACCCATCCGGACCGTCGAGGCGAAGGATGATGCGGTTTTCGTTCGCTTCCGACTTCAGATACTCCAGGACGACCTCGTCGAAGCTCTTGCTCGAGATGATCCCCTCACCGAACGGCCTGTGACGCTTGTTGTCGTATTTCCCCTCTTTGATGTCGAGGATCATCCTGTTGTGCTGCGCCTCGATTCGTTCGGCGATCTGCCTATCGTCGACGTCCCCTTCCAGGAGATCGGCGTAAGACGAGCTGCGCGCCGCGAGGATCTCACCGCCGACATAGATCAGCGTCTCGATGAGCGGATTGTCGACGCCTTTATCCTCGGTCTGGACGTGGTAGACCTTGGCGTCGTGCTTCACGTCGGTGTTGAAGCCGGTAACCATGAGCGGATCTTAGGGCAGGAATCGAAAAGGCGTCAAGGACACAGGATGCGGGCGACCAATGTGCTAGGATTCCGGCATCTTCCAGGGAGTGGCGTGTGGCGCGGACGAATCGAACCGAAGGGACCGCTGTGGTTTACTGCGAGGGGCTTTTCGCCACGGGCGATGGCAAGACCGCCCATGGCCTGGTGCGCCATACGGAACGCTATCGCGTCGTCGCCGTGATCGACAGCCAGCTTGCCGGCAGGGACACCGGCCGATATCTGGACGGTAAAGCGAACGGTATTCCGATCGTCGGCGGCCTCGAGGAAGCGATCGACGCCGCCGGAGCACGGCCCGATTTCCTCGTCATCGGGGTGGCCACGCATGGCGGGGTGCTGCCTGCCGGAGCGCGGCCGGTCGTGATCGACGCCCTCACACGCGGCATTCACGTGGACGCCGGACTTCACGAGATGCTCGGCGACGACCCCGAATTCGCCCGCGCCGCCCGCGACTCGGGCGCCCGGATCCGGGATGTCCGCCGCACGCCCCCCCGCTCTGAAATGCATTCCTTCACGGGTGAGATCCTGAAGGTGGAGGCGGTGAAGGTCGCCGTCCTGGGCACCGATTCGGGCGTCGGTAAGCGGACGACGTCGGTGATGATTGTTCAAGGACTGCTGGATGCCGGGCTCAAAGCGGTCCTGGTCGGGACAGGGCAGACCTCCTGGATGCAGGGAGCGGGCTACGGCCTGATCCTCGACTGCCTCGTCAACGATTTCGTCTCGGGCGAGATCGAGCACCAGGTCTGCCGGGCGTTTCGCGCGGAGAAACCCGACGTTATCATCATCGAGGGTCAAGGCTGTATGACCCACCCCGCGTATCCCGGCGGGTTCGAGATCCTGGCGGGGGCTCAGCCGGATGCCATCGTGATTCAGCACGCTCCGGCCCGCCGTGTCTATGATGGCTTCCCGGGCTTCCCCGTCGCCGGCCTGGATCGCGAACTGAAGATCCTCGACCTCGTGTGCGGCAAGCCGGTGGTCGCGGTGACACTCAATCACGAAGAACTGTCGGTGGAGGAGGGCCGGCGCGAAGCGGAGCGCATCCGGGATCGCCACTCGATTCCCTGCTGCGATCCGCTGCGCGACGGTGTGGGACCGATCGTCGAGGAACTCCGCCGTCGGTTCCCCCGCCTGTCACGATGATTCGCATTCTCTCTGTCGAGGCTGTGCCGATCTCGTTGCGCCTGGCCGAGGGCTACCGCATCGCCGGAGCCTCCTACACGGAGGCCGAGAACATCATTCTCAAGGTCGATGCGTCGGATGGTCGGACCGGCTTCGGCTGCGCGGCGGCGGCAGAAGAGGTGACCGGAGAGAGCCACGCGGCGTCGCTGTCGGCGCTTCGGGACACCCTCATCCCGCTGCTGCGCGAATCGGATGCCCGGAACCCCGGGGAAGTCGCCGTTCGGGCGGCGGATCTCGCGCCGGGCGCCCCGGCGGCGCGCGCCGCTGTCGATATCGCCCTCCATGATCTGCTCGGCCGGCGCGAAGGGCTTCCTCTGGCGCGCGTGCTGGGGCTCAGGCGGTCCCGACTGCTGACCAGCATCACCCTCGGCATTTCGGATGACCGGCCGGCGACCATCGAGGCAGCGCGGCGTCACGTCGCAGCCGGGTTCCGCATTCTCAAGATCAAGATCGGCGAAGATTGGGAAAGCGACGCGCGATTAATCCGCGAACTGCGCGCGGCGCTCGGGCCCGACATTCTGATCCGAGCCGACGGCAACCAGGGATACTCCGAGGAGGATGCGCTGCAGTTCCTCGAGGCGGTCGCCAGCGCCGACCTCGAGCTTCTCGAGCAGCCGACTCCAGCGGCCGACCTGGAGGCCCTGTCCCGATTGACCGCAGCTTCGAAGGTCCCGATGATGGCCGACGAGTCGATCCTGGCGGCTCCGGATGCCGACCGCATCATCGAGCGCCGGGCCGCGAAGCTGGTCAACATCAAGTTGATGAAGTGTGGAGGAATTACGGGGGCGTTGGAGATCACCCGCCGAACGGAGCCGGCCGGCATAGGCGCCATGATCGGTTGTAACGACGAGTCGCGGATCAGCATCGCGGCCGCGCTGCACTTCGCGCTGGCGGCAGCGAATGTCGACAGGGCGGACCTCGACGGACATCTCGATCTGGTGGATGACCCTGCCCGTGAGGGAGTCGTGATCCGGGAGGGCTACATCATGCCTTCCGGCGACCGACCCGGTATCGGGGTGCTCGTGGATCTCTGAAGGCTCCGGCCCGGACGCCCGGCCCTCGGGTCGTACGGGACATGGATCCCGTACTCCCTGATTTTGCGCTGCATTGTGCGCACCCCGATCCTCAGGACCCGCGCGGCGTGAGTCCGGTTGCCATGGTGTTGATAGAGAACGCGCATGAGGAGATCGCGCTCCATCTCCCGCAGCGTGGTCGTCGTGTTCGGTCGCGTTTCCACAGACCCCAACGGGCCGTCCTCGAGCACGGCAGCCGGTAGATCGGCCGTCCGAATCACCTCCCGCGAGCGCGTGATCGCGGTGCTTTCCAGAACGTTTTTCAACTCGCGCACGTTCCCAGGCCAGTGATACCGCTGCAGAGCCGCGAGGGCCTTGCCGGTGAGGCGCTTCTGGGGAAGAACGTTGTCCCTGCAAATCTGCTCGAGGAAGACCCTGGCCATTTCAGGGATGTCATCCACCCTCTCCCTCAGCGGGGGAACGTTGATGATGATGACTTTTAACCGGAAGTAGAGATCCTCGCGGAACCGACGCCGTGCTATCATCGATTCCAGATCGCTGTTCGTCGCCGCGAGAACCCGGACATCGACCCGAACCTCTCTTCCGCCGCCGACACGCATGAACTCCCGCTCTTCCAGGACGCGGAGAAGCTTCGCCTGAGATTCGAGGTTCATCTCACCGATCTCGTCGAGGAAGATCGTCCCGCCATCCGCCAGCTCGAACTTCCCTTTCTGCCGCTCGTACGCCCCCGTGAATGATCCCCGCTCGTGACCGAACAGTTCGCTTTCGATCAGGGTGACAGGGATGGCCGAGCAGTTGATGGCGATGAACGGCGCGTCTCGCCTGACCGAGTTATAGTGGATCGCCTTCGCGACGAGCTCTTTTCCGACTCCGCTATGCCCCCGGATCAGGACGGTGCTGCGCGCCGATGCAACTTGCATGATCTGCGCCCTCACCTTGCGCATGCCCTGGGATCGGCAGACCAGGTTTCCCACAAGGTATTTGCGCGACATCTCCTTCTGCACGCTCAGGACCCGATCGTCGAGATCCTGCCAGCGCAGGATGCGGCCGATCCGGCTGCGCACCTCGAGCCGATCCAGCGGCTTCAGGAGGTAATCGTCGGCCCCACGCGCCAGCGCTCGAATCGCATCCCGCGCGCGTTCGTGACGGGCGAGGATCAGAATCGAGGGGATTCGCGCCGTCGAGCGAAGACGGCTGAGCAGACCGCCGGGGCCATCCCCCGCGAGCCCGATACCGACGAGCGCCATATCAAAATCGGCTCGTGCGGCGAGGTCGAGCGCTGCCGACGCGGTCGAGGTAATGCTCACCTGCTGGCCGATTGTCCGCAGAACCGATCGGACGTGGCGTGCCTCCCTCGGTTCGTCGATGATCAGGATCTGTCTGCCTTCCGGGAACACATCCTCTCCAGATCTGAAGTGGAACGAGCGAACCCTAGTCTGTCACTTTGGCGGATCCAGGTCAACCAAATGGCGCGTCAATTTGACTGATCAACAGCAGACGTCGGACCTCATGCGCACGTTTGTTCATTATCGATCGGTATGCTGCTTTGGTAACCATATAATAATAAAAACGTTGTCGTTCAGATAATAAATATCTCACGATATGACCTAGTAATGGTATCACCTTACTTATGGCAAGGTATTTGCGTACAGAGATTGGGTAAGAAGTGGGGAGGGTTCGAAGGAATGAAGAAGAAGGCGACGCGTAAGCGGAAGGGACTCTCGAATCTAAACGGCATGATAAATTTCGAATTCGGCAATGTTTCTTATCAGATCGACACGGGCCGCCGGAAGGTCTATCACCGGTGGGTCGAGGTCGAGACGTCCAAGACTTTTCTGATCATGGGCGCATTCAATCAGACCCAGGTTCAGAGCAGGGGCGTCTAGGAGTTCGCCTATCACCAACCAGCCCGAGAGGGCTGAGATATGTACGAAGTACCCCCACTAGCTCAACACGCCTATACATAGAGCCGCTTCTGTCGTCATGAAGCGGCTCTCCTATTTTTGGATTCCGTTTCTTAATCGAAGGCGCAGTTCCTGATCACGGGGAATGGGGCCCCGGGCGCGCGAAGAGAAGTCCCTGCGGCGGGCGCCTGCGCCTCTGCGGACCGCCTTCCTGGGTTGTCACTGCGCCCCGCCTCGGGCGCTCAACCACTGGCCCCGCCGTAGGAAGCATCGTCCGACTCCTCGGAGAAGTAGTTCAATTTTGCGCAGGCGACCCTGTTGCGACCCGCCTTCTTCGACTTGTAGAGCGCCGCGTCGGCCGCCACTATCAACTCGGCTCCGGTCCGGCCGTCGTCCGGGAAGGTGGCAACCCCGCCGCTCAACGAGACGCACTTGAGCGGCTGGCACTCCCGGTTGGGGTATTCGTACTCGGCCATCATCTTCCGGAACTTCTTGGCGAATCGATGGGCGCCTTCCTTGGGCGTGTGCGGAAGCAGGACGATAAACTCCTCGCCGCCGTAACGCGCCGCGACGTCGTCGGCACGGACCGATTCCCGAAGAATCCGACCGGTGATCTTCAGCACCTCGTCGCCCGCCTGATGGCCCTGCGTGTCGTTATAGTTCTTGAAGTGATCGAGATCGAAAATGAAGACTGAGACCGGATAGTGCTCCTCGCCGGCCCCGACGATCTCGGCGCCGAGGCGGTTCATGAAGAAGCGCTTGTTGAACAGACGGGTCAATCCATCCGAGTTGGCCGCCTCCTGGACCTGGGTGAAGAGCTCGCTGTTGTAGGTCGCGATGCTGCCAAGATCAGCCATCAGTCGAAGGATCGTCTTCTCGTTCTTGTAGCGTTTGGTCATCCCTCCGATGCTGATGACCCCCTGCAGGCGCTTCCGGTGGATGAGCGGGGCGCAAAGATCAATCAGGAATCTCGAATGCGCCGGCACATCGAGACTCTCCCCCGAGTGCCGCATCTCTTGGATGAAGTCGTTCACTTCCATCTCCACGCCGTGCTCCGCGACCCAGCCGATCCTCCCCTCGCCGCGGCGAACCTCGAAACGCAGCGGAATATCTTCGGACAGCCCTTTCTGCTGTGCGAGATAGAGTCTGTTGACTTTTGAATCAAACTCGAACAGCAGGATCTGCGACGGTGCGAAAAGCCGATCGGCCATGTTGACCAGCAGCTGTGCAACGGCCCTGCGCTCCATGGTCGATGTGATCTCTCGGGTGAAGCCGGGCAGGAGCTGAAAGAAGTTTGACAGCGCGGTGTTCTCACCCTGCAGTCGCGCGAGATCCTTTTGAAGTCCGCGGACGGGAGCGCGGTCCTGCCCGGGATACTGGATCGCAGCGCGCCGGCGCCGGGGCGGATCCGATTGCCGTCCGATCAGAAGGCCGAGGAGGAGAACGGCCAGGAGCGCCGTGGCCCAGCCCAGACCCGGGCTTTCGCGGATCAGGGTCAGCACCTGGCTCAGTGACTCCATTTCTCTCTCCCCCGCCGGCGAACCGACTCACACACTTCTGCTGTCGGCGCCGATCCTTATTACGGCATGCCAAAATGTATGTCTGGAGAGACCTCCGTTCAAGCCGATACCGACATCAAATCCCGTCAGGAGACGGAGATGCCACGGCCGGGTTCGCCGGTGACCCCGACCAGGAGCCTGTCCGAGCGTCAATATTCCGGATCCGGTGACCCTGCTTGACACCCGATCGACGCCCCTCTAGAGTGCCCGCGATGCCCGAGCATCACCAGTCGGGCCACGAGGCCCGCATCGACCCCAGGGCGCCGGTCCGTGTCCCGGGAAGGCTGTTCGCAACGGTGTCGGGGCCTGGCGGCGTCGAAATCACCATTCTCAATCTGAGCGGCAGCGGCGCCCTGTGCGAATCGCCGGTTCGCTGCACGCTCGGGACGTCCGCCCGCGTCTGCATGGACCTGCCAGGCGGGAGCGGCACCCCGCATTCGATCGTGATCGAGGCGATCGTCGTCCGCGTCGAGGGATCGGGGTCGTTCATCACCGCGTTGCATTTCGTGGGTGTTCCCGATCGCATCCGAACGCTGATCCGGAAGTTCGTCTTCGACTATTCGAGCATGCGGTCCGCGGAGGCGTGATGAGACGAAACCGAGCGTTCGGCCGGCGATGCGCTGTGCTAACCGTCATT
>JAZGDH010000056.1:0-2070 GCA_036477555.1 Acidobacteriota bacterium | reverse complement strand
AATCCTTGATGATGGTTGTCCCTGCAGAAAACTCCGTCCAACCTTTATTTATATCCTTGGTGTTCGGAGCGGGGGTCGAACCCGCATGGGCTTGTGGCCCGAGGGGTTCATCGTGTGAGATATCTGGCTGCTTCGGAGTGAATGGTGCCGGAGGTCGGACTCGAACCGACATGGACTTGTGGTCCGCGGGATTTTGAGTTCAGTGGGGGAGGGGGACAGGAGGACACAGGAGGACACAAGTGACCACTCCTGAGAAGGATCCGGGCCGGTCGGATTCTCAGGAGTGCCCTCCTGTACCCTCCTGTGGTCTACAGTTCGATCTCAATTCGATCACAGTCCTAGGCGCTGTCCCTCCCGAATATTTTATCCGATGCGAACGAAGAAACAGTCGGTCGATCTGGAGAGAGTGAGCGCAGGTGCCGACAGTGTTTGAGACGGGGCAGGTCCTCCGCGTCGCTCGAAGTACCGGTGAAGGAGCATCGGCATTTTATGCTCAGGAATCGGAATTGGTGCCGAAGTATACTCGGGCTGTCTCAAGTCTCAGAATCTAAAGGTCGGACGAGGTTATTGGTAGGCAGAGCCGGAGATCGAGTCACGGGGCGGCGCGATCGATGGCGAGGTGGGCCGCAGATGATCAGGACGGTGCGCACTCGGACTGAAGCCGAGATGCCGGTTCTAGGACAGGGCACCTGGAGGATGGGGATCTCGGCATCGGGTCGGCGCAGAGAGGTGGCGGCGCTCCGCTGTGGGCTCGATCTCGGGATGACCTTGATCGACACAGCCGAATCGTATGGACAAGGGGGATCGGAGAGGGTCGTTGCCGAAGCGATCGAGGGGAGGCGCGAAGTGGTCTTTCTGGTAACCAAGGTGCTGCCACACCACGCCTCGCGGCTGGGGACAGTACGAGCCGCCGAGCGCAGCCTGAGGCGGCTCCGTACAGATCGGATCGATCTCTATCTGCTCCACTGGAAGGGGCCTCACCCGCTTCCGGAAACCCTGGCCGCATTCGAGCAGCTCCGCGCGGAGGGGAAGATCCTCCACTACGGAGTGAGCAATTTCGACCTCCACGACATGGAACGAATCGAGGCACTCCGCGGGGGAAGGGGTGTCGCCTGTAATCAGGTGCTCTACAATCTCAAGAGGCGAGGGGTCGAGCGAAAGCTTCTACCCTGGAGCGTCGAGCGCGGCATCGTCATCATGGCCTACTCTCCGTTCGAGTCGGGGAGAATGAAGTGGCGCGCGGCCTTCGCACGCGTCGCCAGACGACACGGCGTCTCGCCGCCGCAGGCGGGGCTGGCCTGGACGCTCCGTCAGGGAGGGGTGGTTGCCATCCCCAAGGCCGCGAGCATCGAGCATGTGCGCCAGAATGCCGCGGCGCTGAGGATCCGCCTCACCGCCGAGGAGGTCGCAGAGCTTGATACGGTTTACCTTCGTCCCTCTCGCGATATTCCGCTCGAGGTGGCGTAGGAGGAGGTCATCATGGTAGCGACGGAACAGGTCTTAGAGGGCTCGTGTCACTGTGGGAGGGTGCGCTATCGCGCCGTGGCCCCCTTCGGTGAGATGACGAACTGTCACTGCACCGATTGCAGAAAGAGTCACGGCGCCGCATTCGCGACCTACATCGAGGTTCCTCGGGAACGTTTCTCGTATGTTCAGGGCGAGGGCGAGCTTCATAGTTTTCAGGCCGAGTCCGGTCTCCAGCGCTACTTCTGCCGGAACTGTGGCTCGATCATCTGGAACGGCTCCAGCAACCCCCCCGAGGCGTACTGGATCACCGCCGGCACGCTGGACACGCCAATCGATCGAAAGCCCGACGCTCACATTTTCATTCGCAGCAAGGTGCCCTGGTACGACATCAAGGACGATCTTCCCCAGCACCAGGCCTATCCGGCGACTGAGGGCTGAGTCGATCATGAGAATCGCATCATTCTGAAAAGGGAGAAGGATCATGCCGAGACAAAGCATCATCGACCGTCTGAAGGCTGGGGAAGTTCTGGTCATGGACGGCGGCACCGGCTCCGAGCTGCAAAGGCGTGGAGTCAACGTGAACAAAGGCGCCACGACCGAGCG
>JAZGDH010000055.1:0-2356 GCA_036477555.1 Acidobacteriota bacterium | reverse complement strand
CGCAGATCTACGGCTACATGCGCGCGCTGGCGGCGGCATCGCCGCGGGTGCGGGTCGAGACGATCGGGACGACCGAGGAAGGCCGCGAGATCATCATCGTCATCGTGTCGGATGAGAAGACGATGGCCGACCTCGATCGCTACCGCGACGCCACGGCGGCGCTGTCCGATCCGCGGGGCTGTGACGAGGCGTGCATGCAGAGCACGATCGAGTGGGCGAAGCCGATCTACTTCCTCAATGGTGGGCTGCACTCGACCGAGACAGGAAGCCCCGAAATGTTGATGGAGCTAGCCTATCGGCTGGCGGTCTCGGAGCGCTCCGATATCCGCGACGTCCGAGAACGCGTGATCACCATGATGAATCCGGTGTCCGAGCCGGACGGGCGTGACAAGACGGTCGACTGGTACTATCGCTTCCTCAAGGGCAAGACCGACTACGCGCACCGTCCCCGCCGTTCGCCGCCGTACTGGGGCAAGTACGTCTTCCACGACAACAACCGGGACAGCCACCAGCGCGCGCTGGCGCTGACGCGGGCGGATCAGGACGCCTTCCACCGCTGGCATCCTCAAGTCGTACACGACCTGCACGAGTCGATCGCGCTGCTCTGCGTATGGACCGGGACCGGCCCCTACAACAAGTACATGGATCCGATCCTGGTCGCTGAGTTCCACCAGATGGCGTTTCAGGAGGTGCGAGTGTTGTCGTCGCTCGGTATGCCGGGGGTCTGGACCTGGGCGTTCGGCGAGGGCTGGGGTCACATGTTTCTCGAGTCGTGGGCCGTGAACCACAACTCCATCGGACGCGGCTATGAGACGTTCGGTATTTCGAGCGCCGACACCATGGACGTGCGACTCAACGTAGGCTGGGGAGGGTACGCCGGCAAACCGGTCACCCGACGCACCTGGTACCGGCCATGGCCGCCGCCTCGAACTTTCAGATGGTCGCTGCGCAACAACACCAACTACATGCAGACCGGCGTGCTGTCTATCTTGATGTACACCTCGCAGCATCATCGCGACATGCTGCGTGACTTCTGGCGCAAGTCGAACCGCGCCATCGAGCGGGGCCGCGCGGAGGCGCCGTACGCCTTCGTCATCCCCGAGGAGCAGGGGGATCGCGGACGTCTCGCGCGGATGGTGAACTTGCTGCGCGATCACGGCATCGAAGTGTCGCGCGCGAAGAAGTCGTTCGAGGCGAACGATCGGAAGTTCCCGCGCGGCACCTTCGTGGTCCGGATGGACCAGCCGTACCGTGGCTACGCCTGGGATCTCCTCGAGGCGCAGGATTACCCCGCCGACGAGGCGCCCTACAGCCCGTACGACGACGTCACCTGGGCGCTGCCGGTCGCGTTCGGCGTCGAGACCGTCCGGATCGACGAGCCGGAGGTGCGCGACGTGCCGGTCGATCTCGTCGACTCACCGGTAAAGTACGCTGGCACGATCAAGGGGAACGGGCCGCATTTCCTGCTGCGCGACACCGGGCAGGAGGCGCTCCACGCCGCGCGTCACCGGCTGTCGAAGTACGAGGTTGCGGCGGCCGAGACGGCGTTCGAGCAGGGGGGCGTCGAGTACCCCGCCGGTTCCTGGATCGTCAGTGGCGGGAACGGCCTGAAGCGGGATCTCGAGCCGGTCGCGCAGGAACTGGGTCTCGATTTCGTCTCGGTCTCGAAGATACCAAAAGTATCCTCCCACCCGCTCGATCTGCCGCGGCTGGCGCTCTTCCACACCTGGCGCGACACCGAGAGCGCCGGCTGGCTCCGCATGCTGTTCGATCAGGAAGGGATCCCATACGACTACATCCTGGACGACCAGGTGAAGGAAGGCGGTCTCGCGGAGAAGTATGACGTCATCGTTTACCCGCACTCGTACGAATCATTCAAGAGCGTCATCCAGGGGATCGATCCCCGCTATGGCCCGATGCCGTACACGAAGACGGAGGAGTTCGCCAGTCATGGGACGCCCGCCTCCTCGCCCGACATCACCGGTGGGCTCGGCTACGGGGGAGTCGCGAACCTGCGCGAGTTCGTGGAACGCGGCGGTGTCCTCGTCACGCTGGGAGGATCGAGCACCGTGCCGCTCGACGGCGGTTTCGTGCGCGATGTCCGCCGCGGCCGCGCCTCGAAGCTGAATACGCCCGGCACCGAGATCACCGCCCGTTTCGTGAACCCCGAGCACCCGCTTGCATATGGATATCCGGAGATCACCTCGGTCTTCCGCGGGGGCGACACACTGTACGACGTCGCCGAGGGGGATCAGCACCTGGTGGTCATGAGGTGGGGAACGGAGCCACCCCATTACGACGACCCGCGCTCCGAAGAGGACGGTCCGTGGCGGAGCATCGACGCGGAGGACGACGG
>JAZGDH010000054.1:0-4694 GCA_036477555.1 Acidobacteriota bacterium | reverse complement strand
CTGCGCGCCACGACGCGGTCGGCTTCCCGGACGATTGACGACGCCAGCGCGGGGTAACGCTCGTTCACCCAGGGTCCGATCCGATCGCGCGACAGGTCGCCGACGAACAGGCGCCCCCCATCCAGTTCCAGTCCGGCGAGCACCTCGGTGAACGTCCCGTACCGACCGCCCAGAGCGCCGAGGAACTCGTTCTCGGACGGGATCGCGAGATGAGCCCGATCGCGCAGGCGCCGGACGGCGCGACCGACACGTTGTTTCAATCCGCGAGCCACAACCACCGGATCGAAGAGCGCCCGAGTCATTTCCATTCCACGATCCCCTGGCGTTGCAGCGCGTCGATGATCCCTTCCACGTGAGTGGTCCAGGTGTGCTTCTCGAGGGCGCGACCCCGCGCACCGGCGCCCAGTCTCTCCCTCAGATCCGGATCGTCGACGAGCCGGATGAGGGCCGACTCGAGCGATCGTTCGTCGCCCGGATCCGTCAGCAGCGCCGTCCGACCATCCTCGAGCACCGTGCCGATCTGATCGAGACGGCTGGCCACGATCCCCCGGCCCATCGCCATGTACTCGAACAGCTTCGTCGGCGAGCCGAAGAACGGCGTTCCGTCCGCGTTCGGCACGTGCGGCGCCGCTAGAATATCCATCGCGGCGAGGTGCGCCGGACCCTCCTCCTGCGGCACGAGGCCGGTGAAGACGACCGCATGGCGCAGACCCGCGGCGGCGAGGATCGCCTCGGCCTCGCCGCGCTGAGCCCCATCCCCCACGAACAGAAACCGCACGTCGGGACGCTCGCGCAGGAGCCGGACGGCCGACCGCGCCAGCACCGTCGCGCCGTGCCACAGACCGAATGTGCCGATGAACCCGATCACCGTTCTCCCTTCGAGGTCGTGCCTGCGGCGTACGGCCGAGCCGTCGAGATCGGGACGGTAACGCTCCGGATCGACGCCGTTCGGCCGCACGATGATTCGTTCCGGCTCCACGCCCCGCTCCACGAGCTGCGCGCGCAGCGCCTCGGACACGACGACGATCAGATCGGCATGGCGCAGATTGATCTCCTCGAGTCCCACGAAGATCGAACGCCAGCCGAGCGGCTGCGCCCAGTGATCGGCGATCCAGACCTCCGATCCGTTGTATTCGAGGACGAACGGAACGCCGAAGCGTCGCGACAGCGCCACCCCCGCGTGATTGCCGGCGTCGAAGCGCTGGTAGATCAGGTCGACCGGATGGCGCACGATCTCCTGTCCTGCTGCCTTCTCGATGCGCAATGAATGAGCAAAATACGGGATCTCGCGAGCGACGTTGTAAAGCCGTGCAGGAGGCACGAGCCGGATCGGGTGATGGGCCGGATCGACAAGGCGCGGCATTGCAGTGCTGATGAACCGCAGATCGGCCCCGGCGGCGCGGAATCCGGTCGCCACGCCGGCGGTGTGCGCCACCGAACCTCCCGCTTCAATCCCGGACCACAGATCGGTGCGGAGATAGCAGACCCTCCGCCCCTCCGTCCGTCGCGGCGCGCGCGGCGACGCACGCCGGAGTCGTGCGATGCGCATGGCGGTTCGCGCGAGCGCCCACGAGCAGGCGGCGAGCCCCGCGACGTAGCAAGGCAGGTCGCGCACGAGAAACCGCGCCGGGGAGAGGATCATCTCCGACCCGTTCAGATCGATCAGCCGCTTCAGGCGTCCCGGGGCCAGCGCCCCGAGCGCCTGCAGACGGATCATCTTGTGGTGGAAGTCGAGGTGATCGCTCAGGACGATAAACTCCTCGGCCCTCATCCGGGACAGCCGCGACAGCAGGGCCATCGGCCCCAGGCCCTGAACCTCCTCCCTCCGGATCGGCCGCACGTCCCGCCCGGGCAGGATCGAGTTCAGGCTGCGTTCGACTCGCCCCGGATCGCGGACGAGGAGCAGGACGGCGGCGGTTCTCATGTCGACTCCGGCTTCCGGGCGATGCACCCGATCCGCTCACCCAGGTAGACCAGCGGGAACAGGAGATTTCTGAGCGGGTTCGGCATGTACGACGGCATGACCAGCAGCCCGCGATATTCCGAAGAGAAGCGCAGGATCTGCAGCCCGAGATCGCGCAGCTCGTGCTTCAGCTCGAGGGGAGAGTACAGATACGCGTAACCATAGTCGCTGTTCGTCTTGCGGTTGCGGTTGTGGGCAAAACGGAACGTGCTGTATCGGTTCGGGACCGTGATGACGACATACCCTCCCGGGCGGACCACACGCACCATCTCACGCATCGCGGCCCTGCGATGCTCGGCACCGGGTATATGTTCGAGGGCCGAGAACGACGCCGCCACGTCGAATGAGGCATCCGGAAACGACATCCGCAGCGCGTCCTCGACGACGAAGCGCACGCGGGCGCCGAGGGCCGGAGCGACCTCCCGATCCAGAATGCGCCGCGCCACCTCGACGGCGTCCGGATTGATGTCGATAGCGGTCCAGCTCCGTACCCGGCGGGCGAAGTGGATCTCGTCGATCGGCTCGAAACACCCGACGTTGAGCACATCGCATTTCCCCAGCTCGATATCCTCGAGGAGGTCCCAGTCGACCAGCGCCTTGGTGGCGAGATAGGACGGGTTGTCCCTGAACCCATGCTCCTCGACCCGGGCCGCATTACGCGTATAGGCCGCCTTCACGTCGGCCCGCGATTGATCGACGTCGCTGCTCTCGAAGCTCATATCCTCGACTCGAAGAGGCCGGCGATCTCGTCGGCCGGGATCAGGATCGTGTCGCGGAGGCCGGCGCTTCCTGATCGCACGAACCAGGTCAGGGCCAGGCCGAACATCAGCATGTAGGCGGCGGTCGAAGCGGCCGCCGCCCCAACCAGTCCGAACGACGGGATCAACGTGACGTTCAATCCGACGTTCAGGGCCAGCCCGGCGAGCGGGATGGCGACGATGCCCCAGGGGAGCCCCTTCCCCGCGAAATGGTTCATCAGGATTCCGTTCAGGCCGATCGCCCAGACCCCCGCCAGCAGCCAGCGGGTCGGCTCGATCGCCCCCTCGAAAGGCTGGCCGTACAGGAGCCTCACCACCGGCCCGACCAGGACAAAGGCCACGATGCACAGCACGCTCATGATCAGGGCGGCGTGTCGAGTCACCCGTGCGGTCACCGCCTCGGGATCCTCGGTGCCCGCTGCCGCGATCCGCGGCAGCAGGATCATTCCGACCGTCACCGGGACGAGCAGCAGCACGTCGGCGATCTGCGCCGCGATCGAGTAGACGCCAGCCGATGCCGTGCCGAGATAGTAGTTCACCAGCAGGAGGTCCGATCGGATCACCATGAAAGAGAACAGGCAGGCGAGATAGACCTTGCCTCCGTAGCGGATCATGCGCAGGAAGAGCTGCCGATCGAAGCCCCATACGAACGGGACGCGCAGCCGACAGTAAACCGCCGATCCGATCCCCCCCAGCACTCCGACGATCGAGAGCAGCACCACGGTTCCGGCGGCGCCTCCCGCGAGGACGGTCAGATAAACCGCGACCAGCAGGAAGGCGAGCACCCGCTGGCCGATCTCGAAGAGGTTGAACGCTTTCACTTCGTCCATACCAAGGAGCGTGTTCTGGAAAAAGAAGATCATGAATTGGAACGGGAGCGCGGCAACCGTCACGAGGATCAGCGCCATCGGGATTCCGGCGACCCAGTCGGGCCGCGCTGCCGCCACCCCCAGGGCCAGGAACCCCGTCGCGAGCCCCAGCGCGATGCTGAGCCACAGCGTGTTCCCCAGAATGCGTCCCCTGGCATCCGGCTCCCGAGCGGCGAAATAAACATTGCCGCTGTGCAGGCCCATGTTGCCGAACTGCAGGGCGATACCGGTGATGACGGAGAGCGTCACCAGAACGCCGCGGCCTTCCGGCCCCAGCCATCGTGAGGTGATGACGCTACTGACGAGTGCCACGCCGACGGCGACGCCGCGCGCGCTCAGCGTCATCGTGACTCGTCCCCTGAAGGTGTCGAAGAACTTCATACGCCTTCGCCTGCAATCCAATGATCGTACCAGCGCGCCAGGTTGTAGACCGTCCACAGACGCCACGAGTGGTCGGATCGCCCGGAGCGATGCTCCGAGAACAGGTCGCCGACATGGTCGAGATCGAGCAGCCCCTCCCGCCGCAGCCTCGAACCTTCGACCGAGGAGCGCATCGGAGCGTACAGGTCGCCGCGCAGCCACTCGCTGACCGGCGCACCGAACCCCTTCTTCGGCCGATCGATGATTTCGTCAGGGAGGATCCCGCGCATGGCGCGCTTGAGAAGCGCCTTGGTCCGTCCCCCTTGCAATTTCAGCGCCGTCGGGATGCGCATCGAGAATTCGACCAGCGCGTGGTCGAGGAACGGGACGCGCGCCTCGACCGAGGAGGCCATGGTGATCTTGTCGACCCGCATCAGCAGCAGCTCCGGCAGCCGGTTCCGCAGCTCGAGATAGATCATCTTCTGGCCGTAATCGGCGCCGGGCAATGCCTTGGACGCGCGCTCCATCTGTTCCCTCACGACCGCGTGCGAATCAGCACCGTTCATCCGCGCACGGGCGTCGTTCGAGAAGAGGCGCCGTTTCTCCTCTTCTGTCCACGCGATGGCGCCTCCCCAGAAAAACTCCTCGCCGCGCGCCGCAGCACGCAAGATGGCGAGTCGGTCGCCCCCCCGGCGCAGGAGTCGGGCGATCCCGCTCGCCGTCGCGTGCGCGGCCCGCAGCGCC
>JAZGDH010000053.1:0-2301 GCA_036477555.1 Acidobacteriota bacterium | reverse complement strand
GAGACCAGGTTGCCGACCGCCGCCATCTTCTCGGTCTGCAGCAGTTGCTCGCGGATCTGCTTCTCCTCGGTGATCTCCTTGCAGTCATGAATGATGTAGAGGCACTTCCCCGACGCATCGAAGCACGGGATCGCCGTCAGGGCGAACACACCCAGTTCCCCCTGAATCTCCCGAACCACCGCGCGGCGAAGCTTCTGCGCCTCTTCGTGCGGGCAGCCGCTCGACCGCCCCATCACCACCTCGAGAATCTCGGTACAGGTCTTCCCCTGGAATTCGCGCGGATCGCCGCCGAGCCGCACCTGCATCGCCAGGTTGGCGCGCAGCATCCGGCCGTAACCATCATGGATCGAGAGCATGTCCGGAATGGCGTCGAACGTCCGCTCCCATTCACGGCGCTCGCGTTCGATCTGCTTGGCGCGATCCTGGCTCGCGGTGACGAGGCGACCCGTCTCCATCGTGACCGCGGCGTGGTCGGCGACGGCGCCCACCAGATCGACCTCTTCGGCCGTCCACCGCACCGGCTGCTCTGACCGCCCCACTGCGACCAGGCCGATGAACTCCTGCCGTGAGACGATCTTCGCCATGATGAAGCCGCGCAGCCCGAATTGCTTCGCCGATTCCTCCCCCTCCTCGGTCAGATCGGCGCGCAGCGTCAGGTCCTCGACATCGAGCGGCGCCTGCGAGAAGAGAATGGCCGTCCCGAGGGATGTCGAGCCGAACGGAATCGCCCCCTTCGGCTTCAGCGGAGACTGATCCGGCGGATGGTGTTCGGCCTCGACGCGAAGCCTCGATCCCGCGTCGTCCCCCTTCCCCTCGGCGACCAGGATCATGCAGCGATCCGCCTCCAGCGTTTTACACAGTTCGGCGCAGAGGGAGTCGAGGATCTCGTCCAGATCGAGCGGGCCGCGCAGCCAGGAGATGATCCGGTTGAGCACCTCGTGATGGCTCTTCTCCCGGCGCGTGCGCTCCAGCAGGATCACGCCGGCGACGGTCCCCGCGATGTGCGCCGCGAGGGTTCGTCCCAGATCGAGATCGCAGGCGCGCGCCGCCCCGGCGTCGGGATAGCCGAGCGCCCAGGCCCCGAGCAGGCCGCCGTCGCTCTCCAGCGGGAAGATGACCAGCGCGCTCGTCTCCGATTCGGGCAGAAACCCCTTCTCGGTCCGCAGCCCCTCCTCGCTCACCAGCGCTTCAATCACCCGCGTCTTCTCGGGCGACAGGAGCCCGCTCGTCACCATCTGGCTCAGCCAGCGTGTTGCGGCATCCTGCGCCGCCGCCGACAAACCGTACGACGCGATCGTCTCGATCCCCGGCTGCGATCCGCGCTGGGCCACGAGCAGCATGTTTTCCGATCCCATCAGTGCCGCCGACGCCTCGACGAGAACGCGGCATAGATCGTCCCGCTCGCGAACGCTCGCGAGCTGCTGGGTAAAGGTGTGCAGCAACGGGGGGGCGTCCGACGGAGCGGGAGCGGCGGGATCACCCTCCTGATCCGTTTCGTTCTCCGATGCCGGAGCGTGGTAGGTCAGCAGCACGAGTGCGCTCTCGCCTTGTGCGAATGCAGTCACCCGCACATCGGCCGCGAACAGCGCACCGTCGCGTCCCGAGATGGTCATTCCGGGCATGATCTGGCCCGACTTTTCCGGCTGGCGCGCAGCCTGGAGGATCAACTCCAGATCACCGAGGTCGTGCAGGCGGGCCAGTTCGAGAGCCGGCAGGTCGGCCGGCTCGAAACGGCTCAGTTTGTAAAACGGCTCGTTCGCCTTCAGGACGGCGCGCGTGGCGAGATCGACGAGGATCGCCCCTTCACCGAGCCGCTCCATGATGCGGCCGATGTCGTCGGGGCCGAGCCCGGGCTCGGCGGGTGCGCTGTCCTGCGGCTCCGGCTTCGTCGCACCGGCGCTCAAATCGTCTCTCCTGAAATGGCAGATCTCCTCATGAGCCGACCCGGGCAGTCCGGGCGGATCGGTCTCCACCGCGTCCAAATATGTGTACGGGAAGCCCTTATTTCAACCGCGCCCGGATTCTGACGCCAGCCGAATGGGGCGGTTTCAGAGATTTACCTGAGAAAAACTCGGCAGAATCGGAGCGGCAGGAGCCGGTCCGGGAATGGCGTGAGGCTCAGACGCCGAATCTGCCGGCGTCCCAGACCAGGCCGAGCTCCGACGGGGGCGCCATGTAGCCGACCAGGGCGGAGGCGGCCACGACGGAGGGGCTGGCGAGATACCCCTCCCCCCCGACCCCCATCCGATTCTGCCAGTTGCGGTTGAAGGAGGTGATCGCCCGCTGGCCCCGGGCCAGCGA
>JAZGDH010000052.1:0-4444 GCA_036477555.1 Acidobacteriota bacterium | reverse complement strand
AGAAGTCGCCGAACCCGTCGCCGTCCGCGTCGGGCTGCGCCGGATCGTAGATTTGAGGGCAGACGTCCGACCCGAACGGAATACCATCACCATCCAGGTTATCGAAGCTCGACTCCCCCTCCTGCCCGTCGGCATCGCCGTCGCAGAGCGGATCGTCGTAGTAAATCGCGAGGGCAAGATCCGTCGACGGTGTAATGAACAGCGTGCCGGGGTTGTCGAACTGCGAAGTCACGGTGATCGTCCCCTGGAAGAGACCCGGCTCGATCTCCGACAGCGGGAAGCTCTTGACCGGCACGTCAACGGTCGTCACGCCGGTCGTGATCGGCATTCCGTCGGACGGGGTTGCGGCGAACACCTGCACGGTGCCCGCACCAAGGACTTTTGGATCGTGAACCGTCACGGTGATCGCCTCGTCACATTCGTATAGCGTGGCGCGGTCGACGGTAAGGGTCGCGCACTGCTCCCCCGCCGACTCACCCGGCTGGCCGACACGGTCGCAGGCAGGCGTGCGCGGCGGGTTGAATTCGCTCTCATCGAGGGGATGCGTCTCGTCCCACTCCAGCACCGGATCGTCGATCGACAGACCGTAGTCGCTCAGCAGGCTGGGGCTTTCGATCACGAAGAAGCCGATGCCGATCTGCCAGCGATTTCCGGCCGGGCGCGGGATGAATGTCTGCGACGCCTCGAACGCGCCCTTTCCGGTATGGAAGAAGCTGAAGCCATCCTGGTAGGCGACCAGCGACAGATCGAAATTCCTCGTCGGGCCGGCGGCGCGGATGTCGAGCGGACGCCCGTCCCCGGCCACGGGGAGCGGCGTCCCCGGGGGAGGGAACGCCACCAGATCGGTGCTCGCTTCAGGGATTGGACTCTGGCTGTTGGTGTTGGGACTGGTCGTGAATCCCGAGAACCCGGTCTCGTCACCGTTGATGGCGCAGCTCGCGGGAACGGCGCAGGTACCGTCCGGATCGACGAGGGGTCCGAACGTCCGCTGCTTGGTGTTCCCCGCGTTTGCCGGATCGACGCCGTAGTAATAGGTGTTGAACCGCCCCACCGTGTAGTAGACGCCGCCGAACCTCGGATAGAAATACTGGCACAGCAGGCAGTTCCCCTCGTCCTCCGAGATGTCCGAGTCGAAGTTCACGAACCCGCCGGCGAAGTTGTCGATGGTCTGCTGGTTCATGTTCACTCCGAGCCTCTGGAACTCCACCGTATAGGGGAAGCCGCGGGCGTCGGGGGTCTGGTGAACCCGGGCGATGATCGGAGAGATCAGAACGTCGAGCAGCCTCTCGGCGTTCACCGGCGTACTGCCGTTGAACGGCATCGTGTAGTTGTCGCAGCCGGCGGCGACCGGGTCCGGCGTAGCGGGATCACCGTCCCCTGTGTGCCAGATCCCCGCGCCCGCGTTCGAGAATAGCGGCGGCGACGAATCCCCATCGGGGATGGCGGTCTGGAAGCCGCACAGGCCGGAGGTCTCGTACTCCCAGATCGGATTGCTCGAAGCGATGCCGGCCTCGCTGGTCGGGTGACGTAGCGGGAACCATCCGCCGTCGTTCCGGTCGAATTCGAACGGCACGAGATCAAAGACAGTCGGCCCCGAGCTGCTCACCAGGATCCCGCCATCCAGAACACCGTTCGGGATGACGTCTTCTCCCGCATCGAGCGTGCCGTTCATGTTGACGTCCTCGCCAACGGTGTTACGCACGACACCATCGTCCAGGAAGAAGAGGCTCGAGAAGGTCACGTCCTCGTCCGGGATCTCGACCTGCGTGAACGGGTCGACGATGTCGGAGCGGTCGATCTGAAGATTGCGGTTCAGATCGCGCACCTCGCGCCCGCCGATCGGGAAGTCGGTCGAGTAGTGGAAGATCTCCTCGTCGGCGTTCATCGCATGCGTAAAGGAGAACGTCTGCCGTCCGAGCACCTTCGACCGGAGCGTCGAGTCGAGCTCCAGCGTCAGCGTGACACTGCTATCCTCGATCGACAGGGCGTTGGCGGCCCCTTCGTCGACGTGCAACGCAAAACTGATCGCCGTGAACTGTCCGCCGGGCAGCCTCCCGATCCGCTTGGGCGAATCGAGGATCCGGACCGCGCCGGCCCCGGGGCCGGAAGGCGTCAGAGTCGCCGTGACCTGGGTGTAGTCATCGCCACGATTCGTGTTCACGATCGCAACGCTGTAAGTGAGATTCTCGCCGGCGTCCGGGAACTGATCCCGGTCACATCCCGCAGTGAAGACCCCGCTGGCATCCTTCTGATTGGGGATCTGCAGCAGTCCGACCGCCAGCTCCGGATCACAGTGCACAGTCGCCAGCGCCTCGCCCGGCACCGGCGCGTCGGCATACTCGGCCACGATCACCTGACCGGTGTCGGTCTCGAGGAGCCCGTTGTTGGCCACCGCGGAGGGCGAGGCCAGGCGGACCGGGACGAGGGCCGAACGGAACCCCTTGCTCCCGGGCGGCTGCTCGGTGAAGGTGAAGCCACGCTCGGTATCCAGGATATTGCCTGCGGCATCGCGCACCGTGAGGGTGACCGCCGCCTCGAGATCCACCACGGCCGCGTCGGGGTCGAATATCTGGACCTGCAGGTCGTCGGCGCATCCGAATGTCGGCTGGTTGAGCCGAGTGCGGCTCTGGGGGAACGTATGCGTCGAACCGTTCCAGCTCTGGTTCCCCACACCGAGAACCGGCCCGGAGATCACGAGGGCATACGGCTGTCCGCCCGCGTCGAGAAGCCCATCTCCGTCGGCGTCCTCACCCGGGTCGAGCCTTCCGTCTCCGTCGGAATCTTCGGAAGGCGCGTCGATCTCGCTGATCATCCCTTCAATCGCCCCTGCCGCTCCACGCCTGACCCGGACGATCCAGGTCCCGGTCACCAGCTGCGAATCGGAGGCGTTCCGGTTTCCGTCGGGGTCGGCCGACAGATGAATCGCCTCGACCGGGTTGCGCGTATCGGAGATGTCGGCATCGCCCGGGGCGCGATCCTGCGACCACTGGCCGACGGAAGTGCCGCCCACCATATAAACGTTGCCGTCGTAGATGCGGTTGTCGAGGGTCGTCGTGATGTTGCCGTCGGCTCCGGGGGATTCCAGCTCCAGATCGAGGTCGTTGACCAGAGTGCCACCCATAAGAGAATCGCCGGGCGGATCCGGCCACGCCAGGGCGATCCGCAGCGCCCCGATCGCCACCGCCCGGGCTCCGTCTCCCCGCGTCGCGGTGTTCGCCGAGTTCACGGTGAACGAGTACTGGGCCATCGTGTTCAATGCGTTGTCGATCGGTGGCTCGCCGGTGCCGAGATCGTCGTAGACGATCAATCCGGCCGCCGGATATTCCAGCACGTCGGGAGCCCCGATCGGCCGGGAAGGCGGCCAGTTCGGCAACGGCAGGACGTGGGCGACCTGCACGCGGCCGTACCCCTGTTCGTTGTTGCCGATGACCCCGACGGCGTCCGACTGGATCACTCCCACGTTGAGCGCGCGCGCCTGTCCCAGGCTTCGATCGGAGCCGGTCGGGAAGTCGGTCTGCGAACTCTGTTCGAGGAAGTTGGCGCTTGCGACCAGGGCCGCCTTGACGAGCGCGCCCGAAAGGTCCGGCATTCGATCGCCATCGTTGCGGCTGGCGGTCGGGTAGAACCCCTGTGCGAAGTAATCGCGCACCAGCGCCCCCGCCCCGGCGGCGTAGGCGGACGAGAACGATGTCCCGAAGTTCAGCTCGTCCAGCTCCTGCTCGACCGGCCCGGCATTGTCGTTGTCCGAGGAACGGAACACGGCGACGCCGCCGGTGAGCGGCACGGCGAAGATGCCGTTGAAGTCCTCGCCGGGCGCCATGACGATCGGGGCGGTCCTCAGCGACGCGGGTGTCGCCGGCCCGCGGGAACTCCAGGCCGAGCCGACCTCCTCTTCGTTGAAGTCGCCCTGGAACGTCTGCATGTCCATGCGGTGGCTGCCGACCGAGACGATGTTCTTCGCCGTCGCGGGCGGGGGGATCTGCAACCCGGAGGGGATGTTCGGGTCATTATCGAGGGCGGAGCCGTTGAACAGATCGGGATAGAGCCGCTTGGCACGATTCGACGGAATGGCTCCCTGGCTTCCGACCGGGACGAAGATCATGTAGTCACGATGATTGACGAGGAACGTGTCGATCTGGGAGGCCTCAATGGAGTATGTGCCGTTCTGCGAGTTGGTGAGCAGGTTGTCGAAGTTGGGGACGCCGAACGGCATGACGTGAAGATGTACATTGTCCCCGGCATCGCGCGCCGAAGCCATTCGCGAAGCGAGGTTCCCCGGTGTGATGTTACCGCCGCGCTCGATCAGCTCATCGAAGCTGCACCGCGATGGAGCGGCGGCGTCCTGCATGATGATCCGCGCCCCACGCGCCACACCGTCCATGTTGATCCCGGTGATCGTCGGGATCCCGACCGGCAGCGTCTTGGTGGCAAACACGCCGATCTC
>JAZGDH010000051.1:0-14407 GCA_036477555.1 Acidobacteriota bacterium | reverse complement strand
TGCTTGCCGCAATTGTTGAGGAACATATATTGCCTCAGCCGACAACTGAGACCCGGTGGAGGGTACCTTTGCCCCGCTCGACAGCGATCCAGCCGCAGCCCGCACCGGTCGGGGATTTCAGGACGCCTGCCGATCTGATCTGCATGCTGGCGGCTCCCCGTCCCGCTCGTGGCCCGCTGCTCTCGGCGTTGTCCACCCTGCACGCCGAGTCGATCGCTCCTCTTCTCCAGCAGGTCGCCTATCACCGGATTGACGGCCTGGCGCACAGGGTGCTCGACACACTGCCGTCGGAGCGGGTGCATCCGTGGCTGAAAGCCTCCCTCCGGCGCCGCCGACAGCGCCAGGCGGCCGCGACGCTCGCGCAGGGGCTGGCCCTCGCCGAGGTACTTGAGACGCTGCGACGCGCCCGTGTGCCGGTGATCGTCATGCGCGGCCTGCATACGCTGGAAGCGGTTTACGGCGACCCGGGAGCCAGACCGTTCGAGGATCACGACCTTATGATTCTGCCCGGCGACCTCCCGCCCGCCAGGCGCGCCTTCGCACGGCTCGGGTTCAGCGAGGAAACGGAGGGACTCCACCGGCGGGGAGGAATGCTCATCGACCTGCACTGCGATCCCCTCGGCGCGCGCCGCAGGCCCACACGGAGCAGCCTGCTCCCTTTTCCGGTCACCGCGCTGTTCGACCGTGCTGCCGCGGGCCGGGTGGCCGGCGCGCCGGCGCTGCTGCTTTCGCCCGAGGACGACCTCCTGCTGATGGCGATTCACCTCGTGAAGCACTCCTTCGACCGGCTGATCCGGGTCGCCGATATCGCCCATCTGCTCTCCGCCAGCGAAGCGACTCTCGACTGGGAAGCGATACGGTCACGCGCGCCGCACTCCGGTGTGCGCCGGGTACTCGGGTGGGCCCTCGCAGCCGCGGCGATGCTCGGAGCACCATCGCCTCCTGATCTCATGCCCGCCCCGCGCGCGGGGCGAGTCGAGTCGTTCCTCATGCGGCGCGCTCTCGCGCTGCGTCCCGTTCCCTGGTGCGGCGAGGTCCTGATGACCCTCGCCGTGCCGACCTGGAGCAGGCGGATCGTGTTCGTACTGGACAGCCTGCTCCCGCCCGGTGAAGGCGCCGGCAGCAGCTGGGACCGCGTGACGGCGATCCCATATCGATCGACCGAACTGATGCAACAGGCGGGGCGCGCTGCCACCTCGCGGAGGTCGCATATATGAGCGAGACGGACCACGATCGACGAATCGTCATGGCCTCTCCCGAAATCGTCTCGCGCCACATCGAAGGCGAGCATCTGCTCGTGCCTGTCTGTCAGGGGACCTCGGAGATGGATTCCATCTACACGGCGAATGCGGTCGGCAGCCTCATCTTCAGCCTGCTCGACGGGCGGCGGAATGCCATCGCTATCGCGAGGCTCGTGCAGGAAAGATTCGATGTCCCCGAGCAGCAGGCGCGCGAGGACGTGAACCAGTTTCTCCAGACCCTGTGCAACGCCGGGCTGGCCCACCCCGTGGAGGAGACGCGCGCATGAGGGAGATCTCGGACGGCGATTTAGGCAACGAGGCGGCCACACGGTACCGCAGCCACGTGCAGCGCATCGCCTTCGGCTGGACGACGGAAACCTCCAGGTCTCCACTGCTGCAGACCAGGCTCTCGGCCGCAGGCTGCGAGCCCGTCGAGGAGAACGAACGATGACACGTGACACAGGCGCCGGCGGGAGGAAGCGCCGCTACGAACCACCGGAACTGACGCGGGTGCGCCTGGTCCCTGATGAAACGGTCCTGGCCTCCCGCAAGAATGACCCGACCGCCGGTCCGACGGGCCCGGCCAAAAAGTGCGCCGGCCCTCCTGCCATGTGCTCCCACAATGCCTCCTAAGGCTCCCGGTCCTCTGGTTCTGGAGATCGCCCGTATCGGACTCGAGGTCCAGACGGCGGATCCCGAACTGCTCGTCGTCTCCGAGCCGGCTCATCTGCCGTTCCTGACCGAAGAACCCGGCGAGGATTGTGCGCGAGTCGTTCTGGGCCCGTCCTCCGGAAGGGTCCTCTCGAGATCGCGCGGTCGGATGATCTTCGATACCGGCTCGGTCTGGCGCCTGGAGGAGTGCGGAGACTCGCGGCTCCTCACTTTCCGATCACCGCTTTTCGGAGCGGAACCGTACCTCGCCGTCGAATTCGACGCCGACTACAGCATCGGGCGCGGCGAAACCCTCGTCGGCGGGCCGCATCTCGGCCAGGGGGAGCTCCACCCTTTTGTCTATCCGTTCGACGAAGTGGTGTTTCTCGCCCGGCTGGCGCGCGGGCGTGGTGTCCTGGTGCACGGATGTGGCCTTGTCCACGAGGAGCAGGGGATCCTGTTCTTCGGCACGTCGGGTGCGGGCAAGACGACGACAGCGAGACTCTGGCGTCGGCACGCCCGCTCCACGATTCTTTCGGATGATCGCATCGTCATACGCGCGGAGAAGGACGGCTTCCGGATTTACGGCACGCCCTGGCATGGGGAGGGCGGATATGAGACCCCCGGCTCGGCGCCGCTGCGGGCCGTCTTCCTGCTCGAGCAGTCGCCCCGGAATCGAATCGAAGACCTCTCTCCTTCGACCGCCGTCGCCCAGATGATGGTACGCGCTTTTCCGGCGATGTGGGATCAGGAGGGGGTCGATTACGCCGTCCGTCTGCTGGCCGACCTCGCGGGACAGATCCCGGTCCGACGACTTCACTTTCTACCTGAGAGTTCCGCGATCGAAGCGGTTCTCGACGCGCTCGGATTGGAAAGTCAGGGTCTCACGCATGACGAACTCGAAGAACCGCTGACCGGCACCGATGGCGGGGGGGGGCGAAGGTGAAACGAGCAGCGCAACGCGCGCGCCGATTCGCCGGGCCGGATCGCAGCGAGGCGGCGCGCGGCATCAACCTGCCGACTCTCCTGGCGCTGCGCCAGGGAGTCGCCTTCATCGCCTCACCGGAGGGCCCCGGGGCCGGACCTCTGCCTCTGCGCTTCACGGCGCCAGAAGGCGGGCTCGTCTCGATCCCGGCGAGCACGGAGGAGATCCGGGCGGCCGAGGTGATCCCGGCGCCGGACGCGGCATCCTGGCCGACCGTGTCGCCACGCCTCGATCGGCTTGCACCCGTCCTGTCCCGGCTGCTGTCTGGAGATTACAGCGAGCTGCGGCTGCAGACCGGACGCGACGGTCTGCGTGCCACGCTCGTGACGAGTGACGGCAAGGAACAGCCGTATCCGATCGCTCCCAAGGATGCCCTCGGCTTCGCCGCCGCGGTCTTTATCCACGCTCCGCGCGGCGTGGCCTGCACCGGAGTTGTGAACCCCGGACGCGTGCTGCTGAGCGTCACGCGCGGCGCGCGGCGGCATGAATACCGTCTCGCATTATCCGGTGTTCTTACGGGTCCGCCACCGACCGCCATCACCGATATCGGGCTCTCCCCTTCCGTGCTGGAGATGGTTCTCGACTCGCTCGATCGCACCGCGGCGATTCTGCTGGTCTCCGGAGGCGCTGCCTCCGGCCGAAGCACGACGCTCGACCTGATGGGGAGCACTCTGGCGGCGCGCGGCCGGCGCGGAGGATGGATCGGGACGCCCTCTCGCGCCAGCTCCTCCGAGATCGTCTGGCTGGCGGATTCGCTCGCCGATTGGCCGTTCCCTGAGAGTCTCCACGAAAGCGCAATCGATTTCCTCATCGTCGATCATCCTATGGGACCGCGCGACATCGCATTGGCGGCACACCTGGCATCAAGCGGACGGCTCGTTCTGGCCTCCGCGCCGGCCGCCGACCCTGAAGCGCTCTCCCGGGCCGCCCACCGCGAAATGGAGCGGGGAGCCGCGCCTCAGATCCCGGTGTTCATTCTGCGCCAGGCTCTGTCCCGCACCGTCTGCCCGCGCTGCCGCACGCGCGTCTCGATCGCCGCGGCCCGGGCTCGCAAGCTCGGGTTCCATCGTCGCGACGTCGAGGAGCGAGAGCGCAATGGCGGACTCTCCGTAACCCGGGGCCGCGGCTGCGACACCTGCGCTGGAACCGGAGCCTCCGGACTGACGGGGGTCTTCGAGTTCTTCGGTCCAGATGAGGGGAGCGGCTCGCTTCCGCATCTCCGCGAAGAGGGATGGCGCAAGGCGCTCCAGGGAACGCTCGTCCTGGAGGACGTCCTCGCACTGCCGGGCGCCCACAGGCCGATGCGGACCCTGCGCGAGATTCAGGTGCATGCTGGACCGTCGACGACTCACACCGAGAGCATTCCGGCGGAGCCGCCGCCCGCTCCGCCGACAGAGAAGCGTAAGGCGCAGTCGGGATCTTCCCCCACATTAAACGCCGATGCGGGCGCCGGGCCCGCCCTCGCCGAGGCGGAGACCCTGGCGGAACTGCTTGCCGCCGCACACGCGGGACAACCGGCCGAGACCGACGCCCTGACGCACCTCGTCGCCTCCCTCTGTGCCCGCGCCGCCGGCCCGCAGAGGCTGCAGAACATGCTGGTCGCGTCGCGCGGATTTCATCTGAGCCGGCACTCGGTCAACACGACGCTCATCGCACTCCGCATCGCCACCGCCCTCGAAATCGAGGGGGACCCTGCTGAAACGGCACGCTGTGCTCTGCTGCACGACATCGGCCTGCTGAAAGCGGGTGTCGAGCCAGACGCCGAACTCGTCACCGCGGCCTCGGAGGAGGTGTTCGATCCGTCCGATTGCCGTCTGGATCCGGGTCCCGTTCTCGCGACGCTCGGTTGTGACGATCCGGCTCTCATCGAGGCGATCGTGCGTACGCAGGCTCTCCTGGGGTTCGATCGTCCTCCGCAGGAAATGCGTGGCCGCGCCGACCACCGATTCCAGGCGGTCGCCCTCGCCAGCCTGCTCGAGCTGACCTATCACGGGCCGGCCCGCACCGAGCCGTTCGATCTGCACGATGCGGCCTCACTGGTCATGGAGCAGCACGGCCGGCGCTTCGGCCCCGTGATCTTCCGCGCGCTGCTGCGGGCCGTTCCGATCTTCCCGATCGGATCGTGGGTCGAGCTGTCGAGTGGTGATCTCGCGCGCGTCGTATCGCTCAACGACGACAATCATTTTCGTCCCCGCGTCGAGCTGGCAAACGGAAAGACCGGCGATGAACCGGGTGGTGGCCGCGTCGTCGATCTTTCGCGCGCTCCATTTCTCCATATCCGGCAGCGCGTGCCCAATCCGTTCGCCGCGACGGCGAGACCGATGACGGATACACGATGAGGGGACTGAAGACGTGAGACCGACGGCCAGCCCCGAGGCGCCACCGGCCGTGGTGATGGACGCCGATCCGGTGCTCGACGCTCTCGTCGGGTTCGGAGGGCAGATGGTGATCCCGGTCCGTGGATCGAGCATGCACCCGACCCTGGTCGACGGTGATCGTGTGATCGTAGGCCCATTCCTTGGATTGCCTCGCGAGGGACAGATCGCCCTGGGGCGCCAGGGGGTGCATCTCGTGGTGCATCGCCTCGTCGATGTCGAAATGGCTGGCGGCCGGCGACGCTACGTCCTGCAGGGGGACGCACGGCAGGCTCCCGATCGCGGTCTCCTGCGCGAGGATCTGCTGGGCCGCGTTGTGGCCGTTGAGCGGAACGGACGGAGGATCGAGGTGGACGACAGTCCGGAGGTGCTGCGGGCCGAGATGCGCCGTGTGCGCCTGAGGCGCCGCGCTCCCCGGCTGCTGCGTGGCGCCGCCATCCTGGTGATGACCGCGCTGTGTGCGATGGGCGGGACGAGCGCCTCCCAGGAGGGCACCTACGCGCCGTCCCCGGACTACCGATTCGGCCCCGGCGACGTCGTGAGCCTGAGAATCTGGAACGGTGAACGCCTGCACGAACTTCAGCTGACCGTGCAGAGCGACGGCGAGGCGTTCCTCCCGCTCACCGGGATCGGGGCGATGTCGGTCGGCGGCCGCACCGTGATCGAGGTCAAAGACGATCTGAAGCAGCGCCTCGGCGCGATCTATAACCAGACCTACATCGAGCTGCTGCTCCTCAAGTTCGCAGCTCACCGCGTGCACCTGATGGGTGAGGTGCGCACGACGGCCCGGCTCGACAGCGGACCGGGCGAGTGGGCCCTGAGAGGACCGACCACGCTGGTGAACTTCCTTTCGAATCACGGCGGTCCCACCGCAGACGCCGATCTGATGCACATCTATCTGATCCGGCCGACGGGCGAACGTCGCGAGGTCAACCTGTTCCGCGCCGTCTTTCATGGAACGCCGGAGGACAATCCTGAGGTGACATCGGGCGATCTCGTCTATGTCCCCTCCATGGCGATGGGGAACCGCAAGATCTTCGTCCTGGGTGAAGTGCGCACTCCGGGCGTCCTCAACCTGCTCGAGCACATGAACCTCGTGGAAGCGGTCACGCGCGCAGGAGGCTTCACCCAGAAGGGATACATGAAGGGAGTCGTCGTACTGAATCGTGGGCCGGAAGGCGAGACGAAAATGCGCATCGCCAACTTCAAGCGCATGCATAAGAAGGGGGATCTCAGCGCCAATATCCCGCTCGGTCCTGGCGACATCGTCTTTGTCCCACGCCGTAAGATCGCGACACTGCAGGAGGTGTTCTCGATCATCAATCCGGCGCTGGGAATTATCGAATCGATCTACATCATCGACCACCTGTCGGACACGAACTGATATGAGCGCACAATACGATCTCAATCTTCAGGACTACTTGAGGATCCTGCGGCGTCGCTGGAAGCTGGTGGTCGGCTGTGCCGTCCTCGTCGGTGCGCTCACCCTGCTGCTCACGCCCAAGGTCAGCCCGGTTTACGAGGCCGCGGCCCGGGTGAAGTGGACCCGCTCCGACAGCATCACCGGACTGTTCCTCGAGGCGTTCACCTGGAGCCCGGGCGACGATCTCTCCACGCAGGCCCAGATCATCGGGAGCAAGCCGGTGGCGTTGCAGGCGGCGCAGCAGCTCGGACGGATCCCGGCCGAGGCGACGCTCGACGACGTGCTGGCCGACGAGCCCCTCGCGGCCGTTCTCGATGATCTTCTGCACAGGTACACGGCTCGCCCCATCGGGGATACCAGCCTGATCGAGATCCGATCCTCGTGTGAGACGCCGGGCGAAGCGGTCGATCTCGCCAACGCGGTGATGGAGCAGTACATCGTTCGCCATACTTTCGAGAGGAATCGGCAGGCGATCGAAGCGCGCGAATTCGTCGAGGGGCAGGTCGCCGAGGTCGCGGTCCGGCTCAGAGCGGCCGAGGAAAGGCTCACACAGTTCAAGGAAGGCCACCTCGGCACCGACATGCCCGACCTCCGGGAAGTTCAGTTCCTCCAGGATCAGTCGGCGCGCACGGAGATCCGGCTCAAGGCGCTCGAGGGCCTCATGATCCTTCGGGATCGCACTTCGGATCCCGGGTCATCGCCCGAACTGCTCCTCGTCGATCTCCAGGAACAGGCGCTCTCCTCCCTGCGGCAGGAGCTGATGCAGCTCGAAGAGCGCAAGCGCCGCCTGCTGGTGTTTCAGAAGAACAACTCGCCCGAGGTCATCGACACGATGAACCGGATCGACGTCCTCACCGAGCGCCTCAGGAGGGAAACGCGCACGGCCCTGGAGCTGCAGCGACGGCGGAAGCGACAGATCGAAGCGAAGCTGTCACGGTTCCCGCGCGCCGAGCAGACCCTGCTGCAGCTGCAGCGCGGCGTCAGCGTGAACGCGGAAGCGTACGAGCTGCTTATGCGCAAGCATCAGGAGGCGCTGATCAAGGAAGCCGACAAGGTCCAGGAGCTCACCGTGGTCGAGGCGGCGGCGCATGGGGTGCCGCGAAGTGTGCCGGGGCGTCTCATGCGATCGGCCATCGGCCTGATCGTAGGGCTGCTTCTGGGTCTGGTCGGTGCATTTCTCGTGGAGAGCCTCGATACCTCGATCGGAAGCATCGAGGACGTGGAGCAGTATCTCGGCCTGTCGGTCATCGGCGTGATCCCTCACATCGATCCCGATGGCATCCGCCGCCACATCGTCCAGCGTCACCCCTCGCTCGCTGCTGATCCGAACCTCGAAGGGCTGTCGACCCTGGTGACGCAGTTCGCCCCACAATCACCGGTGGCGGAGGCGTTCCGATCGCTGCGCACCAACCTGGAGTTCTCGCGCATCGGGAAGCCGGGCCGCACCTTCCTGTTCACTTCCGCCTCTCCCTGCGAGGGGAAGTCGACCACCGTCGCCAACCTCGGACTCGCCATGGCGCAGATGGGGAAGAAGACTCTCATCTGGGACTGTGACCTCAGGTATCCAGCCATGAGCGGGATCTTCGGTGTGCCGCGGGAGCCCGGGTTCACCCATGTCGTTCTGGGGATGTCGCGGCTCGACGAAGCGGTGCACCGCTTTTCCGACGTCTTCCTGGGACGTTCCGATGTGCGCTCCCTCCTGTCCTCGGCGGGGCTGGAGAACCTTCACATTCTGACGGCCGGCGCGTTGCCTCCTAACCCGTCCGAACTGCTCGCCTCGCCGTTGTTCAACGACTTCATCGTCGAGGTTTCCTCACGGTTCGACGTCATTCTGATCGACGCTCCACCCGTTCTGCCCGTCACCGATGCGGTCATTCTCTCGACCCGCGTTGACGGAGTCGTTCTCGTCTACCAGCTCGGCCGCATCGGGCGCGCCGTTCTCAAGCGCGCCAAGTCGCACCTGGACAACGTGCGCGCTACCATCCGCGGGATCGTGCTCAACGACATCAAGGCCGAGGTGAGCTACGCACCGGACATGCAGTACATCCATTACCGGTACAAAGGGACCAAGTCCGGGGGCGCGCGATACGACCGGGACAAATCCGACCCGCCGCCAGTCGCCGCTGCGGGCGGACGGTGATGGTGCCCGATGCCTGCTGCCGTCGCATCCCCTGAAACGAGAAGGGGCATCCAGGCTCTCGTCGCGTTCGCCGCGGCGCTGTTCCTCGCCCTCTGGGTCGGTCGCGCTCCGGCTCATGTCCCATTCCTGGCAGTCGGCGTCGTAATCCTCTTTTTCGCCACCCTGCTTCACGCTGAGGCCGGCCTCGTCATCCTGATCCTGTCGATGCTGCTGTCTCCAGAGCTTGCGCTCGGGAACGCAGGGGGCGCCGGATTGCAGGGAAGCCGCGATGTCGTTCTGCGTACGGAGGATCTGATCCTTCTTCTCGTCGGGCTGGCCTGGATCGCCCGCATGGCGATCCACAAGGATCTCGGCGCCATCCGCCGCACCAGGCTGAATGCCTTCATCGGCGCCTATATCGCGAGCTGTCTCCTCTCGACGCTGATCGGAATCGAAACGGGCCGCGTGCGTGCAGTCGTCGGACTCTGCTATGTGGCGAAGTACGTCGAGTATTTCATCCTCTTCTTCATTACCGTCAATTACGTACGATCGCCCAGACAGCTCCGCAGGCTTCTCGCGGCAGTTCTGATCACCGCGGCGCTGATCGTCCTGTACGCCTACTGGCAGATCCCGTCCGGCATTCGACCCTCGGCGCCATTCGAAGGGGCGCGCGGCGAGCCGAACACGCTCGGAGGCTACCTCGTGATGATGATCGCGGTGAGCGCTGCGATCGCGCTCACCGTTGACGACACGAGATGGCGTCGTGGATGCGCCCTCCTTGCGATCGGCTCCGTCCCGCCGCTGCTGGCGACCTTGTCGCGCAGTTCATGGCTCGCGCTTGGGGGCATGCTCCTGACGCTTCTGATCCTCTCCCCCTCGCGGCGACGGCTGGCGCTGATCGCGGCTCTGATGCTCGTCATTCTGCTGATCGTCCATCCGGCCAACGTGGTGGAGAGGATCGCCTACACCTTCCAGGGTAATGAGGGAGGGGTCGGTCTCGGATCGATGCACCTTGATTCCTCCTCCTCGGCCCGTCTGTCGTCGTGGACCTCGGGCCTCGAGGCATTCACACGGCATCCATTTCTGGGTTGGGGAATCACCGGCTACGGATTTCTGGATGCTCAATACTTCCGCGTTCTCGTCGAGCTCGGGCTGATCGGGCTGATCGCCTTCGCGGCATTGCTCGCCGCAACCGGCAGGACGTTCCACCTCGCCTTCCGTCGGTTGAGTGATCCGTTGCATCGCGGCCTCGCTCTCGGAATGGCGGCCGCTTTCGGCGGACTGGTGTTTCACGCCATCGGCGCGAACACATTCATCTTGATCCGCATCATGGAGCCGTTCTGGCTCCTGACCGGGCTGGTCCTCGCCGCAATGTCGATGGAGGCCTCCCCTCACCTCGAAGAGGCCGACGCCGCATGAGCGATCGAGAGGGTGTCGGCGCGCAGGGATCGCCTGACGGGGGGACTGATCGGGTTCACGCCGCCCGCGGCGTCGCTTGGGGCGGCTTGGAGTCGGCGGCGGGTGCAGTCACCGGCCTCGTCGTCACGCCCCTCATCATTCGCTCCTTCGGGCTCGAGGGGCTCGGTCTGTGGGCGGCCTCGTGGTCTCTGGCCCACTCGGCCGGGTTGTTTGATCTCGGGATCGGAGCATCGTACGCGCGTTTCACGGCATCGGCTATCACCAGACGCGACGCACGTGATCTCAACGGAGCCGTGGCGGCCGGGATCGGGTTCCACCTGGTCATCGCCGCGCTTCTCGCTTTACTGGCGCTGTCGGTCGGACCGTTCGTCATCATCCGGCTCGCCCCCACCGAGGCGATGCGCCCGGACGCGGCGTGGATCCTGTCCTCGGCGTTCGCGGTGGTTCTCCTGCGCCTCGTACTCTCCGCCTACCGCGGCGTTCTTGCCGGCGCCCAGCGAATCGATCTTCTCGGACGGATCGGCGCTTCGGTCACCATCCTGGAAGGACTCGGGTCGGTCACGATCCTGCTCGGCGGCGGAAGCCTGATGCATCTTGCCTGGAATTCGCTGGCGGCAGCGGTTCTCACCTCGGGGCTGGAGGCCTGGCGGGCTCACACGGTCTGTCCGGATCTCCGCGTTCGACCCTTCTGCGCCGATCGCCACCAGTGGCGTGCGATGATCGATTTCGGCCTGAAGCTACAGGCCGTCCGCGCGGCCGAACTGCTCGCGCAACATGCACCCCGTCTCATTCTCGCCGCCGGGCCGGGACTCATGATCGCAGGGCTCTACGATCTGGCGGCGCGAGTGGCCCGCATCCTGATGGCGCTCGGCAGGATTCCGCTACCGGTCGTCCTGCCGCTCGCGACGCGTCTCCAGGCCCTCGGCGACCGCCGCCGGCTCGCCATCCTGTTCGAGGGCGCGACGCGTTACGTTGCGCTGCTGATCCTCCCCTGCGCTGCCGTGCTCCTGCTGGATGCACCGGCCTTCCTCATCGCCTGGACCGGCGATGCGGCGACGGCGGCAGCGGCAACAACGGCGCGCCTGCTGATCGTGACGGCCGTGGTGACACTCCTCGCCTCGCCATCGCGCCTCGTGTTGCGCGGGCTCGGATATCCCGGGCTGGAGGCGGTGGCCGCCGTCGGGTCCACTGTTGTGCACCTCATGTTGTCGCTGCTGCTCGCTCCGTCGTTCGGGGCGGAAGGTGTCGCGTTCGGCGCACTCGCCGGCGCGCTGACGGCGGCCTGCGTTCTGGCCATTGGCGGACGCCGCGTCCGCCCCGATCTGATGACGGCACCTTTCTGCGCCTCTCTCGCCAGGACCCTCGTCGCGGGATTCGCCGGGTTTGCCGGCGCGTGGGTGATCCGCCTGTCGATCGCAGCCCCCGGACTGGCCCAGGTGCTGGATCGCCCGGCGGCGCTGCTGCGCCTCCTGGCCGAATCGGCCGGCGCTCTCACGCTGTTCGTTATCGTGGCGCTTGCCCTTGGCCGCCTCCGGCGCGACGATGTTGCCCTGCTCAGGGCGGTGAGGGGAACGGTATGAAGATTCTGTTCTCCTCGGTGTCCAATCCGCGCTACGAAGCGCTGCCCGATTATCTCGCCAGCGCCCTGCGCCGGCTCGGGCACGATGTCGTCCGCTTCGATCATCGTCGAATGATCGTTCCGGGCCGTCTGCGACGGCGGTTGCCGATCCTCGAGCGCCTCGACTCCGATCGAATGAACCGGCGCTTCCTTCGAACCGTCCGGGACCTGAGGCCGGATCTGGTGCTGGTCAATCAGGGTTCGGCATTGCGTGGGGAGACGATCGAGTCGTCGCAACGACTCGGCGCCCGATGTGTGAACTGGTTCTCCGACTATCCCCATGAGTTCAATGAGGGGCTTGCCGTCGCGCCCGCCTACGATCTCTTTCTGCACGGCGCGTCGCACGCGGTCCGGCGGCACCACGACGCGCGCCAGACCGGTGTCGGCTGGCTGCCGTTCGCTTGCGAGCCGGAGATCCATCGGCCGGAACCGCGCGCGGGGACGGGGCGGCCACCACGGGTCGTGTTCGTCGGCTCGCATTATCCGGAAAGACAGGTTTTGTTGCGGCACCTGCACGGGCTTCCGGTGGAGATTCGGGGTCCGGGGTGGGAACGCGCCGCGTGGGATCCCCATGTCAACCGGATGATTCGAGGCGCAGCGATGCGCCCGTCCGAATGGCGGCGGCTGTTCACCGAAGCGCAGATCGTCGTCAACATTCACTATGGCGCATTCGGGCCGTTGGAGGTTGCGGGCGATCTGGCGAACACCCGCGTCTTCGAAATCCTGGCGTGCGGCGCACTTCAGATCGTCGACCGGCAGGGAGATGTTCTCCGCCTGTTCCGTGAGGACGAACACGTTCTCGCCTATTCCTCGGGCGAGGAGCTGAGGGATTGTGTCGAACGGGCGCTCGGTGACCCGTCGCTGCGTCAGGCCGTCGCGGCCCGCGGCCGTGAAGAGGTCCTTGCGCACCACACCTACGAGCATCGCGCCCGCTGCCTGACCGATCCCCGCTTCACGGGGATGGTAATCCCCGTCAAACCGGAGTCCGCGGCGCGCATGGCCGGCGGAGCATCGGCATGACGGCTCTGCGCGTGGCTCATGTCGTAGAGTCGCTCGAGATCGGTGGGATCGAGCGGATCGTCGCGATGCTCGTGCGGCACATGCGGAACGCTTTTCACATCGAGGTCATCTGCACGTCACGCGGCGGTCCGATCGCGGAGGCGATCGAGCGGGACGGCACCCCCGTCCGGGTCCTCGGTCTGCCGACCTATTACCCGTCGGGGATCGCCGGACTGGCTCGCACCCTGCGCGAGATCCGCCCGGATGTCGTCCACTCACACGGACACTTTGCCGGAGTGCTGGCGCGCGGCGCCGGGGTCTGGGCCGGGATCCCCGCCGTCGTCCATCATCTACACACGATCGACACCACGCTCAGAAGACGGCACCGACGACTGGAGCGCCTGCTCGCGACCGTGACATCGCGAGTCGTCTGCTGCTCCGGCGCCGTCGCCGAACACGCACGGCGCGATCTGCGCCTCCCGGAGCGCATCACCACAATCGTTCCGAATGGGATCGATCCAGCACCGGAAGTCGATGCGATCGCCCAGCGTGAGCAACTGGCGCGCCCGATACCACCGTTGATCGGGTGCATCGGTGGGCTCTCGCGCCACAAGGGCCAGGAAGTGCTGATCCGGGCCCTCGAGCCGCTCGCGCGGGATCTCCCCGAGGGGACGGTCCTCTTCGTCGGCGAGGGGAAGTACCGCGAGGCGCTCGAGTCCCGTGCCCGATCCGTTCCCCCGGGATGGTCGGTACGGTTTCTCGGGCGACGTACGGACGCGCGATCGCTGCTCGCCGCGACCGACATCGTCGCCGTCCCTTCGATTGAACGGGAGGGGTTCTCTCTCGCGGCGCTCGAAGCGATGGACGCGGCGAAACCGGTCGTCGCCAGCCGCGTCGGCGGGCTGCCCGAGGTGGTCGAGGATGGCGTGACCGGACGTCTGGTCGATCCGGATGATCCCGTCGCCCTGGCCGACGCGATCCGCTCCATCTGGACCAGCCCCGATCGGGGCCAGGGGATGGGGGCCGCGGGTCGACGGCGCGTCGACAGCCTGTACCGCGGATCGATGATGGCGAGGCGCATCACGGCACTCTATGAGGAGACGCTCCATGCGCGACGTGCGGCCTGAGAGCGTGCCGGCCGGAGGGGCGCCCAGGATCCGTGTCGGGTTGCTGAGCGGCCGCTCCGATTTCTTCGGAGGCGGGCAGAGGAGCCTGCGCGAGCTCGCCATGGCTCTGCGTGACGGACCGATCGAGCCGGTGGTCTTTCTCCCCGGCCCCGGCGCCCTGTCCGACGCCCTGACGGATGCCCGCCTCCCTTGGATTCCTCTCAACCTGCCGCCGCTTCGCGCACTCACCCTCCCCCGCATTCCGAGAGCGCTGGCACGGCTCGTTCGTGAGACCCGTGAGCGCCAGCTGAACCTCCTGCACAGCGACGGGCCCCGGACGGCGCTCTATGCCGGGATCGCGGCTCGCCTCACCGGCCGCCGGCACGTCTGGCATCTGCGCGCGGCGCGGCCGGCGCCACGGCTCCCGGATCGACTTCTCCTCCGGCTTTGCGACGCGGTCTTCGCCGTCTC
>JAZGDH010000050.1:0-3371 GCA_036477555.1 Acidobacteriota bacterium | reverse complement strand
CGGAGGTCGTGGCGGGCCACACGGGAGCCACTGTGGTGGAGGTGTGCCAGTTCCCCGGCGGAATCCCGGGAACGGACGGCGACTACTTTGCTCTTATGGATGCCAATGTGAATACCATTGCCCGCGCCTTCGGTGGCGCGCCGGCGCAGTCAGTTACGGGGCTCCGGGAGGAATAGCTGTGGACCTGTTTGAATTCTGGCTCTGGCCACTCTTGGCAATCGTGCTGTTGCCAGGGTTGCTCGTCTACTTCGGACTTCACGTGGTGGAGCGTGGGATCATCTTCGTCGACCTCGCGCTCGCCCAGATCGCCGCTCTCGGTGTCTGCGTCGCCATCGTCATCGGCGAGCATTCCGGTGGCGATCCCCCCACATATCTGATGTCCCTGCTGTTCACGCTGTTCGGGGCGGCGCTCTTCTCGTGGACGCGCTTCCGCCATACACGCGTCCCGCAGGAGGCGATCATCGGCATCATTTACGTGGTTGCGGCCGCCGCCGCCACCGTGGTCCTGAGCCGGACGGGCGAGGGGGATGAGGCCCTCAAGGGCCTTCTGTTGGGCAACATTCTGCTCGTCAGCAAAGTAGAGGTGCTTGGCACCTTCACGCTCTACGCGATCATCGCACTCATCCACTACCTGTTACGGGGGCGCTTTCTCATGATCACCTTCCGGGAGGAAGAGGCCAGGCGACTGGGCGTGCGCTTGCGTCTGTGGGATTTCGTCTTCTACGCAACCTTCGGCCTCGTGGTGACCAGCTTCGTGCAGATCATGGGAGTGTATCTGGTCTTTTCCTACCTGATCGTCCCCGCCGTCTGCGGGGCCATTCTTTCGGAAAGGGTCCTCACGAGGCTGATCATCGGCTGGGCCGTCGCGCTGGTGACGGGCGTGGCGGGTTTATTGATGTCGGTTGAAAGCGAGACCCTTGACCTGCCGACGGGACCGACGATCGTTTGCCTCTTCGGCGTGACGCTCCTGCTCTGTGGCGGTCTGGCATGGAAGAAGACGCGGGATCAGGCGCAACCTGGCGCGGCGTAGTGTTACCGATCCTGATAACGGCGCTTGCCCTTCATCGCGCTGGAAGCATACCACCCACCCATCACGCCAGCGACGTCATCTCATCGTCGTCTGGAGCGGACGGAGAGGTCACTCAGGCCCCCACAGGGGAGCGCGGTATCACGTAGGGGGCGCCGCTGGACGGGTCGATTTCGACGCGGACCTCGGTCTCGTAGACCGCCCGCACCTGGTCCGGAGTCAGGACCTCCGCCGGCGTGCCGTCCGCGACGATGCGCCCCTGCTTCAAGAGGGCGAGACGCGACGAGTACCGGGCCGCCATGTTCAGATCGTGGCTGATCGCCATGATCGTCAGCCCCTGCTCACGGTTCAGCCGGCTCAGAATCTCGCCGATCTGGAGCCGGTGCTTCAGGTCGAGGAAGGCGGTCGCCTCGTCCAGCAGAAGAATGGCCGGCTCCTGCGCGAGCGCCCGGGCGACCAGGGCGCGCTGCCGCTCGCCGCTGCTCAATTCGCGCAGAGGGGTCTCCTCACGGTCGCCGAGATCCATCTCCTCGAGAGCGTGTCGCGCGATCGCCCGGTCGTGTGATCCCTCGAGCCCCAGCAGGCCGAGATGGGGCGCGCGGCCCATCAGGACCATCTCCATGACGGAAAAGTTGAAAAGGATTCTCGATTCCTGAGGGACCACCGCCAGCCGTTGCGCCCGCTCGCGCGGCCTGAAGGAATGGACGGAGCGACCTTCAAGCCGCACCTCGCCGGCGGAAGGTCGCAGCGTCCCGCTCAGCAGTCGCAGCAGGCTGGTCTTGCCGGAGCCGTTCGGGCCGATCAGGCCGAGGAAGTCGCCTGCGCCGATGGCGAGCGAGAGCCCGTCGAATATCGGGACGCCGGCGCCCGGATAGCGGAAATGGAGATTTCGCGCTTCGAGGATTGCAGCGCCCGGTGCCGTGCCGCCGTCCCCACCATCGGTTGGTTGATCAGTCAAAGTAGGTTTCCCCGCGATTGCGGCGATACAGCCACAGGAAAAGAGGGCCGCCCGTCAGGACTGTGAGTACGCCGACGGGAAGTTCAGTCGGCGCGATGATGACACGGGCCGCGGTGTCGGCCACCATCAGGAAGATCGCCCCGGTGAGGGCGGAGGCCGGAACCAGCAGGCGGTGATCCGGTCCGAACAGCAGACGCGCGGCGTGCGGAACGATCAGGCCCACAAAACCGATCAGACCGGTCACCGAAACGACCGACGCGGTCACGAGTGACGCGATCAGGATCGCCAGGATGCGCACCCGCTCGACCGTCACGCCGAGGGTGCGGGCCACCTCCTCCCCCGCGCTGATCAGGTTGAGATCCCGCGCAAGGGCCGTGAGCGCCAGCACCCCCACCGCGAGAATGACGGCCAGCAGAAGGATCAGGTGATATCCCTCCGTCGGAACATGACCAACCATCCACAGGATCACGCCCTGGAGGCGGATGAAATCGATGGCGGTCTCGATGAAGAGGATCAAACCGAGATAGATCGCGTTCATGACGACGCCGATCAGCAGCATCGGGTAGGAGGCGATCCGGCCGCGCACGCTCGACAGAAGCATGATGATCGCCACGGTCGCGACCGCCCCCGCGAACGCGGCGACGGTGCGCACCGGAAGGATCGGCAGGGTGGCCGTCAGGCCGGCCGCGGTGACGGCGATCGCCCCGAGCGCGGCGCCGCCCGAGATGCCGAGGATGTACGGATCGGCGAGCGGATTGCGCAGAACCGCCTGAAACGCCGTCCCTGCGGCGCCGAGCGCAGCCCCGGCGATCGCCGCGAGCAGGACGCGAGGCAGACGCACCCGGAAGATCGTCGAGGCGGCGATCTCACGTCCACGGCCGTCACCCGCGTCGATGGGGCCGAACAGATCGAGGAGCGTGTAGCCGCTGCTGCCGATGCTGGAGCAGATCGCCATGACGATCAGCACCGCGACCGCGAGCAGCGTCAGAGAGAGCAGCAGTCGCCGTGGATTCAGCGCGGGCACGGAAACGCACCGCCGCGGCCGGGCCGCCCGGGCTCCCCGATCCACGCTCCGGGATTTGTGTCGATGGCGAGCATGGGGGTGATCGTATCTCAGGTCAGGCGCGTGTGGGGCGTCCGTTCCCGCTCTTCTTGACAGTGCCGACACCGCTCCCCTACTGTTCGTCCGGGAGCCTGTCCGGGAGATGTCCCGCGTGTCGCTTCTCTCCGATCACGATCCGACGAGCCTGCGGCGCCTTGCTGCGCGTCTCGCGACGCGTCCCGGCGAGTATGCCGATCTCTTTCTCGAGCGTCTGCACGACGCGACTATCGTGCGCACGGGTGGCGCGACAGGGCGCGTCACGCTCGGCGGCGGGGAAGGAGCGG
>JAZGDH010000005.1:0-18619 GCA_036477555.1 Acidobacteriota bacterium | reverse complement strand
GACCTCGATCTCGGTCTTCGTCATGGTCGATACATTATCACACGGGGATCGTGGGGGCAGGCTGCCGTCAGGGCCGCTACCGATTATTGAATGTTGACACCTTCCGGCATGGCGCGTAACGTGACCGCTTCACCGTACCGGAATGAGAGGTTTCGCCCCTTGGGCCGAACGACGAAGGCCACGGTCATATTTCTCACGTTCGTCATCGTGTTTGTGATCTATCGCAGCATGACGATCGCCGAGTACGAGTGCGAGGTCTGCGTCACCTTCCACAGCCGGACCGTCTGCCGGACGGCCGCGTCCGGAACCCGCGACGCGAGCATCGACAGCGCCGTCACGAGCGCCTGCGCAATGCTTGCATCCGGCATGACCGAGTCGATCCGCTGCCAGAACACCGAGCCGGACCGGATCAGCTGCATCGGGAGATGACGGCTCGGCGGGAGTTCGATTTCCGCGCGACTCGACGCAGGATCCGGACAGGCGCCCGCAGCGTCTCCTGGACGATCGAGAGAGTCTGGAGAGTCGGTGCGGGCCTTCAGACTCTGATGGCGATGGAGTGTGGATCGACGAGGGTGCGGTTGCGGCCCGAATTCTTGGCCCGGTACATCGCCTCGTCGGCCGCCTGGACGAGCTCCTCGGGCTTCTGAATCGATCTGTTGATCGGGAAGGTGGCCACTCCTGCTGAAGCGGTGATCCGGATCGCTTTTTCGTTTCCCTTCTGAAACGAGGTCTCCGCGGCGGCGCGGCGGATGCGGTTGGCCAGACGCTCGGCCTGGATCGCCGTGGTGTGAGCCAGCAGGATGGCGAATTCCTCGCCGCCGTAGCGGGCGACGACGTCGGTCTCTCGCGCCGTCTTCAGCATGAGATCGGCGAACTCCCTCAGGACCCGATCCCCGGCCACGTGCCCGTGGTCGTCGTTGACCGCCTTGAAGTGATCCAGATCGAATATGACCAGTGACAGGGCATGATCGTAACGACGGGATCGCTTCATCTCGTCCGCGAGCCGCTCCATGAAATAGCGGTAGTTGTACAGCTGCGTCTTCTCGTCGACGAGGATGAGACGGGACATGCGCTCGTTGGCGCTCTTGAGATCGGCGTTGGCGCGTTCGAGGGCGCAGAACACCTCGCGCTTCTTCAGCATGGTCCGCACCCGGTTGTCGACCTCCTCGAACGTGAACGGTTTCATGATGAGATCGTCCGCACCGGTCTCGTCGAAGATGGCGCTGCGCTGGGTGTCATCGCGTCCTGTCAGGACGATGATCGGGACGGTCGAAAACCGCCTCTCCTTCTTGAGCTCCTTCGCGACCCGGAGCCCGTCGATCTCCGGCATCACCTTGTCGACCAGGATGAGATCGGGGGGGTCCTGACGGGCCAGTTCGAGCGCCTCCCGTCCGTCTCTGGCACAGCGGACGTAGTAATCCTGCGAGGAGAGCCACTCCCGCAGCAGGCCCAGATTGTCCTCGCGATCGTCGGCGACGAGAATCCTGTAGTGGTTGGCCATGTCAGTCCATCTGCTTCCTCAGGAAGGTTGGGATATCGAGCTCGTCCTGGAGCGACGAGTACCCGGAGCTCGGGGAGGCGTCGGGCGACGTCCGGGTCGAGGGCTGGATCGGTGGACGGCGCAGGAACGAGGGGGAATCGAAATCGCGCCCCGGGCGGCCCACGGCGGATTGGGGGCGATGACCGTGGGCGCGCTGGCCGGGATGGGCCTCGGCCTGGGCCGCCGCCTCGTGGTTGAACCCTGTCGCGATGACGGTGATCTTGATCTGCTCGGTCATCTCTTTGTCGATGACGGTGCCGAAGATGATGTTTGCCTCTGGGTCGGCCGTGCGCTGAACCAGGCTGCTGGCATCGGCCACCTCATGTAGCGTCATGTCGGTGCCGCCGGTGATGTTGATCAGGATCCCCCGGGCGCCGTCAATCGTGGCGTCCTCGAGAAGCGGCGAGGAGATCGCGCGCTGCGCCGCCTCAACCGCGCGGTTGCCGCCCGAGGCCACGCCGGTTCCCATGAGCGCCATGCCCATGCCGCTCATGATCGTCTTGACGTCGGCGAAGTCCAGGTTGATCTCGCCGGGGATCGTGATCAGGTCGGAGATCCCCTGCACCGCCTGGCGAAGGACGTCGTCCGCGAACAGGAATGCGGCCGACAACGGCATCGACTTGTCGACGGAGTTAAGGAGCTTCTCGTTCGGGATGCAGATCACCGTGTCGACGCTCTCCTGAAGCTCCCTCAGTCCCTGCTCGGCCTGATCGGCCCGTTTGTGCCCCTCGAACCCGAACGGACGGGTGACGACGGCGACGACGAGGGCGCCGAGCTCGGAAGCGAGACTTGCGATGATCGGCACGGCGCCGGTGCCGGTGCCGCCGCCGAGTCCCGCGGTGATGAACACCATGTCGGCGCCCTGCAGAGCCTCGATGATCTTCTCCGAGTCCTCCAGCGCGGCCTGGCGGCCGATTTCGGGGTTGCTGCCGGCGCCGAGCCCCTTCGTGAGCTTCCCGCCGATCTGCAGCTTGAGCGGCGCGTGCGACTTCTTCAGCGCCTGACAGTCGGTGTTCGCTACGATGAACTCAACACCCTGGAGGTTGGTGGAGATCATCCGGTTGACGGCGTTGCTGCCGCCGCCGCCGACGCCGATCACCCTGATGTTGGCGCCGACCATTCTGGTTTCGTCGAAGGCGATCCGCGGTTTGTCGTTCGGATCCTTCGGGTCCATGAGAATCATTCCAACCTCCTCTAGAAAAGTTCGCTCAGCCAGCCGCGCACCATGTCGGTCATGCGCGCGAAGAAATAGGGATCCGTTCCTCCGGGGACGGGATGCTCTCGCTGCTCAGCCCCGTAGAGCGTCAATCCCACGGCGGTGCTGTACAAAGGCGTGCAGACCGGGTCCGCAAGTCCCCCGATCTCCCCGGGGGCGCCGCGCCGCACCGGCGCGTCCAGGGCGTCCTCGGCCATCTCGATGATCCCTTCCAGCATCGCACCGCCTCCCGTGAGCACGATGCCGGCGTGGATCGAACGATCGAATCCGCTGCGGACGAATTCCTCGGCGATGAGACCGAAGATCTCTTCAACACGAGGTTGAATGATCTCGCACAGGATCTGTCGCGAGAGCACCCTTGATTTGCGGCCGCCGACACTCGGCACCTCGATCGTGTCTTCGTGATCGACGAGCGAGGAAAGGGCGCATCCGTGACGACGCTTAATCTTTTCCGCCTCCGGGACCGGAGTCCTCAGCCCGACGGCGATGTCGCTGGTCACGTTGTCACCACCCACCGGCAGGACCGCCATGTGACGCACGGCGTCGTTCTCGAAGATCAGAAGGCATGTCGTGCCGCCACCGATGTCGACGAGGGCGACGCCCATCTCCTTCTCGTCCTGCGTCAGCACCCCCTCCGAGGCGGCGAGCTGCTCCAGGACCATCCCCTCCACCTCGACACCGGAACGGTTGACGGCGTTCACCAGGTTCTGAGCCGCGGTCACGGAGGCGGTAATGAGGTGCACATCGGCCTCCAGCTTGGTGCCTTCCATGCCGACCGGATCATGGATCCCGGTGTGGTCATCGACCGAAAACTCCTGCGACAGCACATGGATGATGTCCCGACCGGGGGGGATGTTCACGGCCCCCGCGGCCTCGAGAACACGCTGGACGTCCTCGTGGGTCACCTCGCGATCGCGGGCGGCGATGGCGACGACGCCGCGGCTGTTCAGGCCCCGCACGTGCGGCCCGGCGATCCCGACGAAGGCGCGCTCGACCGCGCACCCCGCCATCAGCTCCGCCTCCTCGATCGCCTGCTTCACGGAAGCGACGCAGGCGTCCAGGTTGACGACGACCCCCTTGCGCATGCCGCGCGACGGGCAGGTCCCGATTCCAATGACATGCAGCCGGCCCGACTCAGTCGGCTCGGCGATCAGGACGCAGACTTTCGTCGTCCCGATGTCGAGCCCGACGATTTGTGGACTCTTCCTCGGCATCTCAGTGCCCTCTCGCCCGGAGCGGCCGGAACGCGATGCGATCGCGAAACCGCAGATCGATGTAGGCGCCGTCCCCGAAATGCGTCGCCAGATAATCGCGCATCGCCAGATACCGGTCCAGATTGGTTCCGAATTCCCGCGGATTGATCCGCACCACAGGTCCTTCCTCGTTCAGCCGCAGAGTCAAACGATCCTCGCGTTCGAGATCGATTTCCGAGATTTCGTGGACGAGGTCGGGGAACTCGGATCCGAGGAACTCCATGAACGCCAGGCCGCGCAGGAGCTGTTCGCGCCTGCGGTCCTCGTCCTTCGAGGCGAGGCCAGTGAAGATCGGGAACGAATAGTCGGAGGTCCTCTCCCCATACAGATCGATCGCCTCGCCGGACGAACCCACGAGCCAGGCGCGTCCGCCGATCAGGGCCAGGCCGCGCGGCTCGCGCTCCTCGATCGCGCAGAACAGGCCATCGGGAAGCACGCGTTTGAAGACGGCCCGATCGACCCAGCGGAACGAGGCGAGCTCCTTCCGCAGCCTGCCCAGGTTCAGGCGGAACAGGTTCACTCCCCGGTAGCGGTCGAGCGCCTCGATCATCTCGGCCCGGGGAGCTCTCTGTATTCCGGTAAGCTCGATGTTGCGCAGCTGGAAACGCGGCGCGTGGGTTAGGTAGTAACGCGCGGCGTAGGCCGTGCCGCCCAGGAGTCCGAGGGCGAACAGGATCCCGAGGGTGATGAGGCGACGCCGCATGATCTTCACACGCCGGCTTCTGCGCAGCTGCTGGGTCTGCTCGCGGCGCAGAAACACCGGGGCCTGGCGTGACGGGGCGCGCTTCATGACCAGACGATCACCTCACGTTCCAGCGTGATGCCGCTCTCTTTGAAGACCGCCTCGCGGACGGTCTCGATCAGCTCCATGACGTCCCGGGAGGTCGCGCCGCCCCGATTGACCAGGAAATTCGCGTGCACGCCGGAGATCTCGGCCGCACCGACGGAGCGTCCCTTGAGGCCGGCGGCGTCGATCAGGCGTCCGGCATGATCCCCGTCCGGGTTCTTGAAGATGCAGCCGGCATTGCGTGCCCCGGTCGGCTGGGAGCGCACACGATGATCGTGATATCCGCGGACCCGCCCCTCGACGCCGGCAGGGTTGTCCGGAGTCAGTCGCAGCGTGGCGGCAGCGACGAACCGGTCGCCGAGACCGGGACTCGAACGGTAGCCGAAGGTCCCCGGTTTGCAGATCATTTCCTCGATCCCCCCCGTGCGCGCAACGAGGGTGAGGGAAGTGACCGCCTGCCCGAACGACCCCTCGTGCCATCCCGCATTCATCCGCACGCAGCCCCCGACACTTCCGGGGATCCCCTCCGCGAACTCCAGCCCCGACAAGCCGGCCCGCGCCAGCCGCTTCACCAGCTTCGGCACCGAGAAACCGGCCCCGACCCGGACGATCTCCCGCTCGATGAGAGGCTCTGCGTCCAGCCCCTCGGAGGCGATCACGACGAACGACGGCCCCCCATCGGCCACGAGCAGGTTCGATCCGGCGCCAAGAAAATCGAACGGGACGGCCGCCTCGCTCATCGTTCCCAGGACGGCCGACAGTCCCTCCGCCGTCTCCGGCACGAGGAAGATCCGCGCCGGGCCGCCGACGCCCAGCGAGGTGCGGGTGCGCATCGGCACGTCCCTCAGCACGCGCACGCCGCGGCTCTCCCGGAGAATCCCCTCCGCCTCCTCGATCCAGTTCTTCGTTGCCGCGACCAACACCCTGTCCTCGATCCTCTCGTCACGCCGCCGGATCTTCCGGACGGCGGGTTGGTTCACTTCTTTCCCAGAAGCTCCAGAAATCGATCGCCGGCGCGATGCACGCTGCCGGCGCCGAGGGTGATCACCATGTCCCCCTCGCGGGCCTGGCTCACGAGCCAGGCCGGGACCGATTCGAGATCACGCACCACCGAGACGTTCTTGTGGCCATGTTCCTTGATCGCCCGGGCCATCGCCTCCGCGTCGACTCCCTGGATCGGCTTCTCGCCCGCCGGGTAGATGTCGGTGACGACCAGCAGATCGGCGTCGTAAAAGGCGCGGGCGAATTCGGTGAGGAGCGCCTGCACGCGCGAATAGCGATGCGGCTGAAAGACGACCACGGTGCGCCGGCCCCAGCCTTTCTTCGCGGCCGACAACGTCGCCAGGATCTCGACCGGATGATGGCCGTAGTCGTCGATCACCATGATTCCGCCCGCCTCTCCCTTCAGCTGAAAGCGTCTGTCGGCGCCATGGAAACGATTCAACTCGGTGGCGATGGTGTCGAAGGGGATCTCCAGATCGAGGCCGACGGCGACCGCCGCCAGCGCGTTGGCGACGCTGTGCCGGCCCGGCACGCGCAGGTCGATCCGTCCCAGCCGCCGCCCCTGAAGCCGCACGTCGAACCCGGCGTGGAACTCCTTCATCTCGAGCGCGTCGGCCGAAAGGTCGGCCTGGGCCGAAAAGCCGTAGGTCACCACACGCCGTGTCAGGCGCGGCAGGATCCCCTGAACGCCCGCGTCGTCCAGGCAGACGATGCCGACGCCGTAAAATGGAACCTTATTGAGAAAATCGGCAAATGCATCTTGAAGCTCGGAGATGCCGCCGTAATGATCCAGATGCTCGGCATCGATGTTGGTGACCAGGGCGATGGTGGGGAAGAGGCGCAGAAACGATCCGTCGCTCTCGTCCGCTTCGGCCACCATCAGGTCGCCTCTTCCCAGCTTGGCGCTGCCGCCGAGCACGCCCAGGCGCCCGCCGATGACGACGGTCGGGTCGAGAGAGGTGCCGGACAGAATCTGCGCCACCATCGAGGTGGTGCTGGTCTTGCCGTGGGAGCCGGCGATGGCGATGCCGTACTTGATCCGCATCAGCTCGGCCAGCATCTCGGCGCGCGGGATCACCGGGATCTGCCGGCGCCGGGCCTCCGCGACCTCGGGGTTGTCGGGTCGGATCGCTGAGGAGGTGACGACGACGTCGCAGTCGCCGACGTTCTCGGGCCGGTGGCCGCCCGTCACCTGGCCGCCCAGCTTCACGAGGCGCTGCACCGTCGTGCCGGCCTCGAGGTCGGAACCGGTGACCTCGTAGCCGAGATTGATCAGCACCTCGGCGATGCCGCTCATGCCGATCCCGCCGATCCCGATGAAGTGGATGCGGCGTGTCTTGCGGAGCATCACCATCGCGTCGATCCTCCCACGTCCCGGCGCTTCATGCCACCATCCTCTCGGCCAGCTCGGCGATGCGGGCCGCCGCGTCGGGAGTGGCCAGCGAGCGCGCGGCATCCTCCATCCGTGTCAGGCGCGCCGGATCGTCGCGCAGCGACAGCAGCGCCCCGGCGAGCGCCTCACCCGTCAGCGACTTTTCCTCCATCACAATCGCGGCGCCCGCGCTCTCGAGCTTGCGGGCGTTGAAGCGCTGGTGATCGTGGGCCGCCTGCGGCAGCGGGATCAGGATCGATCCCTTGCCGCAGATGGCGATCTCCGACATGGTGCTCGCTCCGGATCGCGCCACGACGAGATCGGCCGATTCGTACGCCCGGAGGATCTGCTCGATGTAGGAGCGGACGTCGGCGTCGAAGCCGGACGCGGCGTAGGCGGCGCGCACACGCTCCAGCTCGGCCGGGCCGGTTCCGTGCACGAAGCGAAACGAGCCGCGGTGCTCCCGCAGGGGCCCGAGCGCGGCGATCACGGCATCGTTGATCGCCCGCGATCCCTGGCTGCCGCCGAAGACCAGCACATGGAACTTCTCTCCACGCTCCTTGCGCCGGGCGTTGACGAACTCGGGACGGATCGGGTTGCCGGTCAGCGTGCCACGACCCCCGAAATACGCGGCGGTCTCGGGAAACGACGTGGCAACGCGGCGCACCCAGGGCGCGAGAATCCGGTTCGTCACGCCGGGGTAGTAATTCTGTTCGTGGACGAGGGTCGGCAGACGCAGCAGCACCCCCGCCATCACCATCGGCCCCGACGCGTATCCTCCGACTCCAATCACCATCTCCGGTCGAATCCTCCGAAGCGCTCCGATCGATTGAACGAATCCCCTCGCCGCCCTGAACCCGCCTGCGATCCGCCGTGCGAACGACTTTCCGACCACGCCGCCGCTCGCGATCGGGAGCAGTGGATAACCCTGCCGCCCCAGGATGTCGCGCTCCAGCGACGATCCGGACGCCGCGAAGACGACCCTCAACTCCGGCCGCCGGCGCTGCAACTCCTGCGCGATGGCGATTCCGGGGTACAGGTGCCCTCCGGTTCCCCCCCCGGCGACCACGATCGTCTCCGCCGCCACGCCGCGCTCAGGACGAATGCTGTGAAACGTTCAAGAGCATTCCGAGTGCGGTGAGGCATACGACCAGGCTCGAGCCGCCGTAACTGATGAACGGCAATGGCACCCCCTTCGTCGGGATCATTCCCAGCGCGACGGCGATGTTCATGCCGGCCTGCAGGACGATCACCAGGGTGATGCCGAGCGCCAGGTAATAGCCGCCGCGATCCGGAGCGCCGGAGGCGGCTTTCACACCGCGCCAGAGCAGCACGCCGAAGGCGACGATGATCCCCACGGCGCCGACGAAGCCGAGCTCCTCCGCGATCACCGAGAAGATGAAATCGGTGTGCGGCTCGGGCAGGAAGAACAGCTTCTGCCGGCTTTCGCCAAGGCTCGCTCCCCGGACTCCACCGCTGGCGATCGCGATGATCGATTGGCGCACCTGGAAGCCGGCGCCAAGCGGATCGGAGTCGGGATTCAGATACGTCAGAATGCGCTGAATCCGATACGGCGCCTGCAGGATCATCAGTCCCAGAGCGCAGAGTCCGACCCCCGCGCCGGCGCACAGGTAGCGCCATTTCAATCCCGCCAGGAAGAGCATGATGATCGTGAGCACCACGTACAGCCCGGCCGTGCCCATGTCCGGCTCGAGGTAGACGAGCAGCACCATCTGTCCGACCATCACCGCGCAGGGGAGAACGGTCCGGCCGAGATCGTTGACGAGTTTCTCGCGACGCGCCAGCTGGTAGGCCAGGTACATCACCAGCGCCAGCTTGGCGATCTCCGACGGCTGAATCTGAATCGGTCCCAGCGGGATCCATCGATTCACACCCTGGTGGGGCTCGATGAACAGGACGTACACCAGGAGACCGGTGCTGACCAGCAGCGTAAAATGGACCGACGAGCGCTCCAGAAGCCTGCGGTAATCGACGTGCATCGCAATCCCCATCGCGCCGAGCCCGATCATCAACGCGAAGCTCTGGTGGAACAGGAAGTGGTGGGGACTCCCGAACTGCTCCATCGCAATGACCGCCGACGCGCTGTAGATCATCACCAGGCCGAAGAGCGGCAGGCTCACGCCCACCACGAACAGCGTCTTGTCGAAAGCAAGCTTGCGTCCCATCGCGTTACGCCGCCGGGGCCGGAGGCCGCTTGCGGGTGAGAGGATCGCGGCCCGCACCCCGCGCTCCGCCTCCCGCATGCTGCAGCACCCGGCGCCTGAAATCCTCGCCCCGCTCTTCGAAGCTGCCGTACTGATCAAATGACGCGCATCCCGGCGCAAGGAGCACGACGCCGCCGCTCGCCGCGGCGCCGCGGGCCACCCGCACCGCCTCGTCCATCGAGCCCGCCGACGTGGTCGGCACCGCCGTCCCGACCTGCGAAGCGATCGACTCACGCGCCTCACCCATCAGAATGAGATGCGTCACGCGCTTGCGGATCAGGCTGCGGAGATCGGCGAATGCGCCGCCCTTGTCGCGACCTCCCAGAATCAGCACGACGTCGCGCGGAAAGCTCTCGAGCGATCGAGTGGTCGCGGCGACGTTCGTCGCCTTCGAGTCGTTGTAATAGGCGACACCGTCGATCTCGGCCACCTTCTCCAGTCGATGGGGGAGGCCCCGGAAGGTGCTCAACCCGCCGATTGCCCGCTCGGGCGGCACGCCGCACAGGTCGGCGATCAGGAGCGCCGCCATGGCGTTCTCGATGTTGTGCGGACCGAACAGCGGCAGGGTGTCGAGGGGCACGCTGCGCCGGCCGGACCGATCGGGGCGCAGGGTGATCCGGTTTCCCTCGAGCGCCGCGCCGCGCCGCGGCTTCCTGGTGCGGCTGAACGGATGGATGCGGGCGCGAATCGAGCGCGACAGCTTCCAGACCTCCCGATCGTCCCGGTTCAGTACGGCATGATCGCTGCCGGACTGGTTCATGAAGAGCCGCGCCTTGGCACGGTAGTAGGCCCGCCTGTCCGGGTAGCGGTCGAGATGATCGGGGCTGAGGTTCAGCAGCACGCCGATCTTCGGCCGCAACGTCTCGATCCCCTCGAGCTGGAACGACGACAGCTCGACGATGTAGTAATGCCCGGCCGTATCGTTCTCGATCAGATCGCTGAGCGGTGTGCCGAGGTTGCCGCATGCGGTCGCCGGCAGCCCGGCGTGTGCGAGGATGTGCGCCGTGAGCGCCGTCGTCGTGCTCTTGCCGTTCGAACCCGTGATGCCGATCAGCATCCCCTGCAGATAGCGTGCCGCGATCTCGACCTCGGCGAGGAGCCGGGCGCCGCGCTGCCGCGCCTCGTGCAGGGGTGGCGAGGCGAGCGGCACGCCCGGGCTCACCGCGACGAGATCGGCCTCGACGAGGCGTTTGACGTCGTGACCCCCGAGGCGCAGATCGACCCCGCGCCGCCCGAGTTTCTAAACCTCAGGCGCCAGCTCGGCGGCGGAGCGGATGTCGGTCAGGTGGACCGACGCGCCCCGGGACAGAAGGAACCGCGTCAAAGAGAGACCGCTGCGCCCCGCGCCGACGACGGCGACGCGCGCCCCCGCGAGTTTCGGTGGTCCAGGGGTGCGCGTGCGACGGCTCATATCAATGCCCTAGCGAAGTTTCAGCGTTGAGAGTCCGACCAGTGCGAAGATGATCGCGACGATCCAGAAACGGATCACGACCTTCTGTTCCGACCAGCCGCCGAGCTCGAAATGGTGATGGATCGGCGCCATGCGGAAGATCCGCTTGCCGCGCAGGCGGAATGAACCGACCTGCAGGATGACCGACATCGCCTCGATGACGAAGAGGCCGCCGACGAAGACCAGCAGGATCTCCTGCTTGATCAGGACGGCCACGGTGCCCAGTGCCCCGCCCAGGGCCATCGAACCGACGTCCCCCATGAAGATCTGGGCCGGATTGCAGTTGAACCAGAGGAAGCCGAGCGCCGCGCCGACCATCGCGCCGCAGATGATCGCCAGCTCCCCCGTGCCCTTGACGTTCGAAACGTCCAGGTAGCTGGCAACGGTGGCGTGGCCCGCGATGTACGACAGGATCGCGTAGGTGCCCGCTGCGATCATCGACGTTCCGATCGCGAGGCCGTCCAGCCCGTCGGTCAGGTTCACGGCATTGGCCGAGCCGACGATCACGAGCATCGCCCACGGGGCGTATGCCCAGCCGATGTCGGGCGTCCACGTCTTGAAGAACGGGACGCTGAGGGTGGTGGTGTAGCTGCCGATTCGGGCGAGATAGAGTAGTGACAGGCCGAGCATCAGCGCGACGGCCCATTGTGCAAGAAGCTTCTGCCAGGCAGTCAGCCCGAGGGACCTCTTCCTTGCGAGTTTGAGGTAGTCATCCGCAAAACCGATGACTCCGTAGAGGAGAGTGGATATGAGAACCATCCACACGAAAGGGTTGGTGAGATCTGCCCAGAGGAGGGAGGGGAGCACTACGGCAATCAAGATCAGCAGGCCCCCCATTGTAGGCGTGCCTTGCTTGCTTTGGTGGGAAAGAGGTCCCTCGGGTCTGATGTGCTGCCCTATCTGGATCTCCCGCAGACGTCGAATCAGACGGGAGCCCAGGGCAAGGCTGATCAGGAGCGCCGTGAGGGTGGCCAGCGCCATCCTGAATGTGATGTAACGAAAGACGTTCAGAATGCTCAACTGTTCGTGCAGCGGATACAGGAGGTGGTAGATCATCGCTGCCCTCCTGCCGCGTCGTCCGGCGGAAAGGAAGCGATGACTGCGCGCACGACGTGTTCCATGGCGATGCCGCGCGAGCCCTTGACGATGATCAGATCTGCGGAACGCAGCGCGGAGGGGACGAAGTCGGCCGCCGCCGCCGAGTCGGCGAAGTGATGCACTTCGATCGCTCTGCCGCCGCGCGCGGCCGCGGCCGCTCTGCCGCTCAGGGGACCGACCGCAATGAACAGATCGATCCCGGCCTCCGCGACCTGCTCGCCCAGACGGGTGTGAGCCTTGCGCCCGTGGGAGCCGAGTTCGAGCATGTCGCCCGAGACCAGCACCCGGCGCCCACGCGGTTGCGATTCGACGAGGATCTCGATCACGCGCTCCATGGCGGCGGGATTACTGTTGTAAGAATCGTCCAGGAGACGGATCCCGTCCTGCAGGCGATGCAGCACGCCGCGCATCGCGGCGGGGCGCACCGACCCGATCGCGCGGGCGATCGCTTCAGCGCCGATGCCGAGCGCGTGGCCGGTCGCTGCGGCAGCCAGGGCGTTGTAGAGGTTGTGACGCCCAGGGATGCCGATCCGGGCGGGGACGGTCTCCTTCCCGACGCGCAGCGTGAATCGCGAGCCCTCGAGGCCCTCCATCGTGAAGGCGTCGGCGCCGATCCGGGCCGAGCTCGAGGTCACTCCGTAGGGGATCGAACGCCCGGAGAAGGCACGGCCGAGCTTCGCGGTCGAGGGGTCGTCGGCGTTGTAGACGGCCACGGCGTCCTCGCGCATCGTCCGGAACAGTTCTCCCTTCGCCTCGGCGATCTTCTCGAGGCGGCCGAAATGCTCGATGTGAACCGGGAGGACGTTCAGGATGACGCCGACATCGGGATCCCCGATCTCGACCAGCCGTGTGAGCTCCCCGTGGTAGCTCATTCCCATCTCCAGTACCACCGCCTCGCGATCATCCGGCATCCTGAGCAGCGAGAGCGGGAGCCCGTAGGTGTTGTTCAGATTCCCCTCGTTCCTGTACGCCCTGTAACGCTCGCCCATGACCGCTGCCGTCATCTCCTTCGCCGTCGTCTTGCCGGCGCTCCCCGTGATCCCGACAACCTTCAACGGCCGCGTCCTCCGGACGTGGGCTCCAAGATCCTGAAGCGCCCGCGTCGTGTCCGGTACCCGAATCAACGCCGGGGCGTCCGGGAACGGGCCCGAATCGCGCCCCACGATCGCCGCCGTGGCACCCCCCGCGAGCGCGGCCCCCACGAAACGGTGGCCATCGTGCCGCGGTCCGACGAGGGCGAAGAACAGGTCGCCCCGCTTCACGGATCGCGAATCGATGCTGTACCCCTCGACCTCGTGCTCCGCGCCTCCGGCCGGCGGGTTGCCCCCGAGCGCCAGCTCGCCGCCGAGGGCGTCCGCGATCGCCCCGAGGCGGAGCGTCGCCATCTCGTTCAGCGCGTCGCGCGGCCGGATCGCTCCCGACCGAGCGCGCGCAGCACGTCTCTCGCGACCTCGCGATCGTCGAACGGGATCGTGCGATCGCCGAGGATCTGGTACGTCTCGTGCCCTTTGCCGGCGATCACGATGCAGTCGCCCTTCTCCGCCAGGGAGAGCGCCCGCTGGATCGCTTCCTTCCGGTCGGGCACCGTGAGGCAACGCGCCGCGTCGAGCGCGCCGCCCGGATCGCCGGACTGCGCCGCCCGCACCCCCGGAAGGATCCCGTCGATGATCGCGATCGGGTCTTCACCGCGTGGGTTGTCCGACGTCACCACGACGACGTCGCTGCCGGCGGCGGCCGCGAATCCCATGCGCGGGCGCTTGCCGCGGTCGCGATCCCCGCCGCACCCGAACACGGTGACGATGCGCCGGGGCTGCCACTCGCGCACGGCGGCCAGCAGGCACTTCAGGGCGTCGTCGGTATGGGCGTAGTCGACCAGAACGGTGAACGGACCGCCGTCGTCGATCCGCTCGAAGCGACCGTCGACCCCGGTGACGCCGGACAGACCGCGCACGATCGCCTCGCGCGCCAGGCCGAGGCCGAGGCCCGTGGCCGCCGCCGCCGCGATGTTCATCGCGTTGGGGCGCCCCAGAAGCGACGAGCGAATCTCGAGCGGTCGGTCCGCGGCTTCGGGATCGAGATTCCGCGACAGGCGCAGAGTGATCTCGGTGCCGGCCGTCATCGCCCGGACGTCCGCCACGCGCACGTCGGCGCCGGGCACCGTGCCGAACGTGACGACGCGGGCGCGCGTGATCCCGCGGATCGTCGTCGCGTGTTCCTCGTCCGCGTTCAAAATCGCCAGGGCATCGGAGCCGAGCCCGCGGAACAGGGTCGACTTTGCCTCGAAGTACGCATCCATCGTCTCGTGGAAATCGAGATGGTCCTGCGTGAGGTTGGTGAAGATGCCCGCCCTGAAATCGATGCCGGCGACGCGGCGCAGAACCAGCGAGTGCGACGACACCTCCATCACGCACGAGCGCGCCCCACCCGTGGCAAATCGATCCAGAAGGCGGTAGAGATCGAGCGACTCGGGTGTCGTCCGTGAAGCGCGCTGCTCTTCGCGACCGTCACGGTAAAGCACCGTACCGACGAGCGAGGGCTTCAGGCCGGCCTCCTTGAGAACCGATTCGAGCAGAAATGCAACCGTCGTCTTGCCGTTCGTACCGGTGACGCCGAGCATGGTCAGGCGGGAGTCGGGCCGGCCGTAATAGTTGCGCGCGGCCAGGGCGAGACCGAGCCGGTCGTCGTCCACCTGCACCCAGGCGACATCACCGGGACCGTCCGAGGCGGGGCGCGACGAGAGGACCGCCACCGCCCCCTTCTCAATCGCCTGTGGGATGAAATCGTGACCGTCGCGCTCCATTCCGCGGATGGCGGCGAAGAGAAAGCCGTTCTCCACGGTGCGGGAGTCGTAGGCGAGCCCCCGGATCCCCATCTCCGGGTCTCCGGTGAGGCGCGCTTGAGGAACGTTGTCCAACAGAAGCCGCAGCTGCATTTCGGCGCCTAATAAATGATCGAGCAGGGATCGCCCGGCCCGATCGAAGTTCCCGCCGCCGGTTTCTGCTTCTTAACCTGTCCGCGCTGGTCGTTCGAGCGGCATGAAAGCCCCCGCGACGCGAGCGTCTCGGTCGCCCAGCGCATGCTCAGGCCGGTGACGTCGGGCATCATGCCGGGATTCGCCGCCCCTGCACGCAGCAGCCCGGGCCCGGCAGGCCCGGCCCCGCTCGCCAGCGAGGCCTCGCGCATCCGGAGGGAGGCGGAGGGTGAGGGGCGCGCCGCCCTGCGCGTTTTGCGCTGGGCCTGTAACGCAGCCGTCGCCGAGCGATCGAAGATAAGAGTCGCATCGCGGTCGGGGGCAACGTTCAGATACTGGAGAACCGGCCGCGCGATGTTCGAGAAGACGGGAGCCGCGACATCACCGCCGTGGAACCGGGGCCCCTTCGGCTCGTCGACCATCACGACGATGGCGATGGCGGGGTTGTCGACCGGCGTGAAACCGACGAACCAGGCGACGTGCCGCGTGCGGCTGTAGGTCTTCGTCTTTTCATCAAACTTCTGCGCGGTCCCGGTCTTTCCCCCGACGGAATAACCGGGCACGGCCGCCCGCCTGCCGGTCGCCTTCCTGGCGGTGATCGACGCCATCATCTGGCGTAGCGAGCGCGCTGCGGCGACCGTGATCGCACGCTGCGGCTTTGCCGTTTCCATCGATTTCGAGGGCAGACGCCGGCCGGTCGGTCCGATGGTGGCGCGCACGAGACGCGGAGGCACGAGAACGCCGTCATTGGCGATGGCACCGATGGCGGCAGTCAGCTGCAGGGTCGTGACGGCCACCTCCTGTCCGATCGCCAGCGATGCCTGCGAGAGGCCGGACCAGCCCTCCGGCTGGCGCAGCATGCCGCAGGTTTCCCCGGGCAGCTCGATTCCGGTCTCCTCTCCGAAGCCGAAGCGCCGGATGGCGTCATAGAACTCGACCGGCTCCAGGCGTTGGGCGACTTTGATGGCGCCGACGTTGCTGGAGCGCGCGAGGACCTCGGTGAACGTCAGGTTGCCGAACGGGCGACTGTCCTCGCGGAATCGGTGACGCGCGACGACGATCGATCCGTTCTCGCACCAGATCGTTTCGTTCGGGTGGACGCGGCCGGTGTCGAGCGCCGCCGCCGCCGTGATCGTCTTGAAGGCCGACCCCGGCTCGTAGAAGTCGGAGACCGCACGGTTGCGACGCGCCTTCGCCGATGCGGCGCCGAACTTGTTCGGATCGAACGTCGGTCGGCTCGCCATCGCCAGCACCTCACCGGTCTGAGGCCGCAGCACGACGACGGCGCCGCCCTTCGCCGAAGTCGATTTCATCGCCGCCGCGAGTTCGCGCTCGGCGATATGCTGGATGTTCGAGTCGATCGTCAGGACGAGACCGATCCCCGGGATCGGCTCGGTCCGCTCGCGGTCCAGGACCTTTCCACCACGGCCGTCCCTGAGGAACTGCATGCGTCCCGGCGTCCCGCGGATCGCCCGGTCGAACGCGAACTCCAATCCGGCAAGCCCCTGGTTGTCGACTCCGCAGGCGCCGAGAACGTGCGAGGCAAGCGTCCCCTTCGGGTAATAGCGCCGGCTTTCGCGCACGAACGCGATCCCTTTGATGTCGAGGGTTTCGATCTTCTCCCGCTGCTCCGGAGTGATCTTTCGCTTGATCCAGACGAACTGCCGCTCCTGATTGAGGAGCCGTTTCCTCAGCTTCGAGGACTTGATCCCGACGACGGGGGACAGGCGTTCTGCCACTCCGGCCGGATCGTCGATCGCCGACGGATCGGCATAGACCGAGTCGACCGCGAGGCTGAGCGCCAGCTCGCGCCCGTTGCGATCGAGGATCGGCCCCCGATAGGGGTCGAGCGTGACCGTCCTCTCCTGCTGCGAGAGGGCGCGATCCATGAGGCTGCGCGCCTTGAAGATTTGAAGATGAGCGCAGCGCGCCCCGAGTGACAGCAGGCCGACGGCGAACGCGACGACCAGCAGGATCAGCCGGGCGCGCAGGGCCCGCGTGGATGAGCTGGCACCGCCGGGGCGTCGGATCCGGCGGGGGCGCCGCCGGGCCGGGCGCCGGAGCAACCCGCGAGGGGAGCGGCGGTGCGTCATGGGAGGCTCTCCCCGTCATCCCCGACCGGGGCGAACCGGCCGATAGCCGCGAGCGCCGGCCGGCGCTGTCCGGCGCGGGCAACCGGTCCGCCGAGCTCGTCGATCGTCCCGTCGATGATGACGACCCGGCGTACGTCCTGCGGCGCCGGATCGATCAGCCCGAGACGACGCCTGGCCAGATTTTCGACTCGGGCCGGCGCGGCCTGGAGCGAGCGCTCGACCCGCAGCGCCTCGTTCAGCTCGCGCTGCGCCTGCACTTCCGTCTTGAGATCCTCCACTTCATACGACAGGCGGATGAAGTCGACCCGCTGCCAGACGTAGCTCAAGAGCGTCAGCGCGATCGCAGCGCAGCCGAGCAGCAGCCAGCGCAGCTCGCGCGCGCGGACTCGATCCTTCTCGCGCACGAGGCGGGCGTTGAGGTGCAGACGATTCGTGGCGGCGCGTGATCTCATGCGCTCCTCGTCTCGGTTCGTTCGGCGCTGCGCAGTCGCGCGCTGCGGCTGCGCGGGTTGTCGTGCTCCTCCTGCGCGCCGGGTCGGATCGGGCGGCGATGGAGCGGTTTCAACAGATCGGGTCGCCCGCAGCCGCAGACCGGCAGATCGCGCGGGCAGGTGCAACGGCCCGCAAGATCGAGGAACGTGTGTTTCACGATCCGATCCTCGAGCGAATGGAACGCGATGACGGCGAGCCTCCCGCCGGGGCGCAGGCGGGTGGTCAGCCCCTCGATCAGGTCACGCAATCCTTCAAGCTCACCGTTCACCTCGATCCGCAGCGCCTGGAAGGTGCGCGTGGCCGGATGAATCCGACGCGTCCGCGACGGCCCGACGGCGCGTGAAACGATCGACGCCAGCCGGCCCGTCGTCCGGATCGGCTCGTCCCCGCGCTCGCGATCGATGGCCCGCGCGATTCGTCGCGCCGCCGGCTCCTCGCCGTAACGGTTCAGGATCCGTGCCAGATCCCCCGCCGGCATGGAGTTGACGATGTCGGCCGCCGTCGTCGACTGCGATCGATCCATTCTCATGTCGAGAGGTCCCTCCCCCTGGAAGGAGAAGCCGCGCACCGGATCGTCGAGTTGCATCGAGGAGAGACCGAGATCGAGAAGCACACCGTCGGCCGGACCCCAGCCGGTCCCATCGAGGAGATCGGGAAGGTGTCGGTGATCGATCCTCCGGAGATAGACGTGATCGCCGAACGGAGCGAGACGGCTGCGGGCCCGCTCGATCGCCTCCTCGTCGCGGTCGCAGCCGATGAGCCGGCCGTCGGGCGCAGTCGCCCGGAGGATCGCCTCGGCATGACCGCCTTCCCCGACGGTGCCGTCCACCCACAGGCCGCCGGGCCGGCAGTTGAGCGCCGCCAGCGCTTCCGTGAGGAGCACGGGCCGATGGGATACCGGTTCCATGGCGTCTCGACGCGCACGTTTCCCTTAGATCCCGAGCGAAGCGAGGATCTGCCGGTCTTCCTCCGTGAGAGGATTCGCTGCCAGCATCGACGCGAACTTCTCGCGGTTCCAGATGTCCAGGTATGTCTGCTGGCCGAGCACGGCGACCTCGCCCTCGAGCTCGCTGCTCTGCCTGAGGAGCGGGTGGATGAGCACCCTCCCCTGGTCGTCCAT
>JAZGDH010000049.1:0-2167 GCA_036477555.1 Acidobacteriota bacterium | reverse complement strand
CTTTCCCTCCTGGCCGGGGGAGGTCAGTCCGTCCGGCCCTTCACCGGGAAAGTCGCTCTCGATGTAGTTAACGGTCCGCTCGCGGCAGATTCGGAGCGTCAGATCGACGATGAATGGCCGCAGTCCGACCGCTTCATCCAGGATCGCCCGGGGATCCGGCAACGACACTGTGCTGACCATGATGGCGGAGAGACTATATGAGGTTGGGAATCGGGATCAAGTGCGGCTGCGACGTGCGGCGCGAAGGCCGCCCTACCGCCAGTCACCGGCGGCGACGTACGCTCCCCAATCGATCGGCAGCAGCGACCGATCCGACTTCCGGTGGGCTTCGAGCAGCCCGACGGTCGCGGCGCGCATCGCCTCGGCCGTCTCGAGCCCCGACAGTCTTGCTTCGTAGAGTGCCTTCAGCCATGCGAGCGAGGCCTCGTCGCCGATCGGCCACAGGCTCATGATCAGCGTCCCCGCGCCCGCCCTCTCGAACGCGCGCCGCAGACCATCGACGCGCGCGCCGCTCGCCACTCCGTCGAGACCCGATCCGGTGGCCGCGAGGACCGCCCAGTCGACGTTGGACAGATCGAGGGATGCGATCTCGCCCGCGGTCAGGATCCCATCTCCGCCATCCTCCGGCGCCTCCCCTATCGAGGCGTGGTTCGCCCCGGCCAGGACGAGTCCCGACAGCACGAGCGGCAGGTCGGCGACCGCGGTCGCTTCTTCGAGCATCGGATCCTCCTCACCCGCGATCGTCGCAGCATCGTCTGCCGCCGGACCGGCGTCGGTCGGAACGAGCCCGACCGGCGCGGCGGCATCGAGGATCGATCGGCAGGTCCCCGGGGCGAAGAAACTCCGCGTGGCGAGATGAAGAACGGCATGCTGGGGCGCCAGCGTCCGGAGCGCCTCTTCGGTCGCCCGACGGTCGGTCAGTATCGTGATCGGTGGCGCGTCCCGGCGGTCGCTCGTTTCCTCTCGCGGTGCCTTCTTCCAGATGTCGGCGATCGCCTTCGCTTCATCGCGCGATCCCGGCAGCGCCTCAAAGGTCATCGATCGAAGATCGGCACAGGAGGCTCGCGATCCTTCACCGCCCGGCGCGGATTTGATCTCGGCGTCAAAGTCGGGTCCGCCGACCGCAAGCAGGCCGCGCGTGCCGCCGTCGCGACGGGATGGGCGAACGAGATCGCGTTCGGCCGACAGGTAGTGCAGGAGCGGACCGGTCTCGACGAGATACCTTTCGGCTTCGATCGGAAGGGCCGCGAAGCTGACGAGGGAGATCGCGCCGTCGGGGACGATGAAGATGCGCCGCGACCCGGCGAGCAAGGGTGCGACCGGATCCCAGATCGCCCCTCGCAGCTCACCCGCCGCATCGACGTAGGTCCGCCCGGCGACCTCGTCGATCCCGGGCCGCTCGCCGGGGATCATCGCGGCGAGTTCCCGAACACGGCCGATCAGGGGATCGATCCGATCGGCCTCTCCGAGGGGAATCGCCTCCGGCTCGGTGCTGCCGGCAGTCAGAGTGAACGCAATGTAAGAGAGGCGCGGGCCGGGAGCGGTTCCCTCTTCGGGCGGACGGTTCGAAACGCGCTCGTAACGGACGAACGCCAGCAGGGAACTTTCGGCCGGCAGCGCGGCGCTCACCTGGGTCAGGCCGATGGCTGTTCCCCGGCTCTGCGCGGAAGCGGACGCCGCGTCTCCTGCCAGCCGATCGAACGCGACGGTCCGTGAGCGGATCACCTCGTCCCACACCTGCCGGACGGAGGCCGGCTTCATCGAGGCTGCCGGTTCGTCTCCCTCTTCGGAATTCTCTCCTCCCTCTTCGGATTTCTCCTCCGGTGAGCCGGCCGCTTTCTCTCCCGGCGCGGGCTCCGGCTCCACTTCCGGAGGGGGGGCCGTTTGTTCTTCCTCATTGACATTGACGGGCGCGGCGGTCGATTCTTCCTCGTGCTCTTCGGATGACGTTGCGGGCGGCTCCTCCCCGGGTGCCGAACGCTCCGACGCGAGGACACTCAGGGCGACGGCGATTGCCTGCCGGCGAACCTCTTCGTATTCGATCGCCCGATCTGCCGGCGGCTCGCTCCCCGTTCGATCGAGATGCCGGCGCGCGAGCATCTCGGCGCGAAACGCATGGCTCAGCGCGACGTCGGGAGCCCCCGCGCGCAGGTAGGTGGCGGCCAGC
>JAZGDH010000048.1:0-9699 GCA_036477555.1 Acidobacteriota bacterium | reverse complement strand
ACACGGAAGGGTGACGCGGGTCTGGACACGCAGCGTGTGATGCGGGGCGAACGGCGTTGAAAGGGCTCGAGAGGGCGGATATAATCCGCGTTTCTCTCACGGAGGATGAATCGGGTGTCGCGCCTCTCCTCAAGACTGCTGGCCGCAGTCGTGGCCATCGCGGCCGTGCTGGCGATTTCCGCGCCGGCGCTCGGCGCCCCCGGTATCCCGCGCATGCGCGTCCTGCCGAACGGGCTGAAGGTTGTGACGCTCGAGGATCACACGATGCCGCTGGTGGCGGCGAGTCTATGGATCGGAGCCGGGAGCAAGTACGAAATCGAAACATCCGCCGGATACGCGCACTTCCTGGAGCATCTCATCCAGCGGGGCACGCCGACGAGCGGGGCGTTCGAGTACGGGAAGCGCGCGAATCGCTGGGGAGGCGGCATCACCGTCCGCGCCGACTACGATCGCACCCACATCACCGGGACCGCCGTGGCGGCATCGGCCGGCGAGTTGATCGACGCGGTCGCCGATATGGCGCTCCGTGCGACCCTCGAGGATGCGCAGATCGATGCTGAACTCCGCGTCTTCAGCCGCGAGATGCGCACACACTATGACAACCCATGGTCAGTCGCATTCCTGGAAACGATGCGGGCCACCTTCACGGATCATCCCTACCGCGTACCGCCGCTGGGGAACTTCAGGACCGTCGGGCGGCTGAAGAGCCCTCCACTGACCGCCTTCTACCGCAATCTTTACGTACCGAACAACATGGCGCTGGCGGTGGCCGGCGACTTCGATCCCGATGTCATCAACGACCATATCGACGCCGCGTTTGCCGGGGCACGGGCAAGCAGCACCCTGCCGCCGCCCCCCAGCCCTCCCGCGACGTTTCCGGGACATGACGATGTGGAGAAACGACTGGCCGTTCGGGATTCGTGGACCACCCTGTCATTCCTCGGCCCGGGATACCGACATCCTGATCGGCTCGCTATCGACGTGCTGACGAGGGCCCTCGCCGACCCGGGCCTCGTTCCGATGAGGCAGGCCCTGCTCCATTCCCGTACCGGTCAGGGAGCCCAGGTGTCCTATTACGGCCTGGAGGATGCCGGCCTTCTCTATATCGCCACCCAGCCCGTCAACCCGCTGCGCTCCTACGGAGCGGCCGCCGCGCTGCTGGAGAAGATCGCGGAGTTCAAGGAACGCGGACTGCGCGAGGAGGAGATGGCCGCGCTGGTTATGCAGATCGTCAGCGAGGAGCGGATCCGCGCCGAGCGGATCTCCGTCCGCGCGGAGCGACTCGGCGAGTCGGCGCTCTTCGGCGGAATGCGGTATTACTGGGACCTGCCGAAGGGGTATGACGAGCTCACCGTCGCCGACGTCACACGCGTCATGGACAAATACCTCGTTGCCGACAATATGCGTCTGATGATCATGGTGCCGGAGGCCACGAGCCCGTTCCAGGAGAAGGAGAAAAACCGATTTCATGAGGCGCTGGAACGCCTGGGCCGCGGCCGCCCCGGCGCGGTGCCCGGTCTTGCCGCCCGGCGTTACTCCGACAAGCAGGCCGATCGGGTCACCTCGGACGCCTGGGGTGAGTGGCGCGGGGCGATCCGGCTCCCCGCCCCCAGCCGCACCAGGCTCGACAACGGTCTCACGGTCATCATTCAGGAGGACCGGCGCCACTCCCTGGTCGCCGCGACACTCCATCTGGATATCGGTTCGCGGCACGACCCGTCCGACAGGGCAGGTCTCGCGTTCCTCGCCGGCCGCATTCTCGCCGCCTCGCCGGGCCCGGCACGAATCGCCGAGCCGGTCTCAGACGAAAGCCCGGAGGAGTCGCAGGAGCCCGACGGGAAGACGGAATCACCGCCGCTTCTCGGCCGCGCCCCGTACGATGTCCGGGTCGGCCGCGATTTCACCGAGATCCGTCTGCTGACGATTCCCGAGCGGCTTCCCTCCTCCCTGGGCGCTCTGGGAACGGCGCTGCGACACCCCGACACCAACCCCGCCATCTTCGCGCACGCCCGCAATGCGGCGCTGTCGATCGTCGATCGCGGCACTCACGATCCTGCGACCATCGCGCTGGATCTCTTTCACGAGAAGGTGTACGCGGGCCACCCTTACGCGCACGCCATCCCCGGCACGCATCCGGGTCTCTCGGGATTGACCGGGGAGGAGGTCACACGATTCCTCGAGCAACGGCTGCGCCCCGACACCGCGGTGCTGGTCCTCACGGGTGCGATCAGACAGCAGGAGGCGATCCAGCTGGCGACCGATCTGTTCGGGGAGTGGAGCAGCGGGAAGCGAATGAAAGATGACGGGACGGAATCAAAAAACGTCGAGGAGAAATTTACACACCGCGCCGGAGAGTTCGAGCGGCTGCTCGACACGTCGCGCAGCCAGGTTCTCGTCGGGGTGCCGGCCGCCGCGATCGGGGATCCCGATTTCTCCGTGATTCGCCAGATCGGCACAGCGCTGACTGTGTTCGGATTCGAGGAGATGGTCTTCGAGCGGCGCGCGGCGTTCGCATTGTCGGCGATCCCCGAAGGATTGAGCCGTTCCGGTGCACTCTCGATCACGATCCAGACCCCCCACATCCGGAGGGACGAGGCCGTGTTCGACATGCAGCGCCTCATGCGCCGCCTCGCGCTGACGCCGCTCAGCGCGGAGGATCTGGCCGACATCGCGAGGGCGCAGGCGGGACGGGAGGCTGCGTCTCTGCAGGGCGTGATGGCGCTGGCGAGCCACCTCGGCTTTCGTGAGATGGCCGGGCTGGACGGCACGAAGTACCGCGAGGATCTCGGGTCGTCCCCGATCGGCACCCCCGAGCAGCTCAGGGACGCGGCGAAGCGTTACCTCAAACCGGGGAACTGGATCATTATCAAGGTCGGCCCCTCCTCCTGACCGGAGGGTTCCGCGGCGCCCGCTCGTAGGTGCCGCTCCTTCCCCCGCTCTTCTTCATCAGACGAATCGGCCCCAGAGTCATCCCCCGATCCAGTCCCTTCGCCATGTCGTAAAAGGTGAGGAGCGCGGTGCTCGCAGCCACCATCGCCTCCATCTCCACCCCGGTGCTCCAGCGCGTCCGCGTCGTCGTCTCCACCTCGATCGATCGTGCCGAGTCGTTGAACCGCACATCGATCTCGACATGATCGAGGGGAATGGCATGGCACAGGGGGATCAGCTCCGCCGTCTTTTTTGCCCCCGCGATCCCGGCCAGGCGTGCCAGCGCACCGGCGTCGCCCTTCACGAGAGCTCCCCGCCGGACGGCGGCGTAAGCCTCGGCATTCATCGAGATCGAGCCGGCCGCCACCGCCTCGCGCAGGGTGAGCGGTTTGCCGCTGACGTCCACCATGTGCGCTCTTCCCCGCGCATCCAGGTGGGTCAGTGCAGCGGTGCGACCGCGCCGTTTCGCCTTGCCACCGGCGACCCGCTGGCCACCAGCGGGTCGATTGCCACGAGCCACGCGGGACCTCCCCGAACACCCGCTGCCGGCGGGCGATCGAGTCAGGATACCATGCCCTCCCGGACCCTTTCGCGGCCGGCCGGCTGAGCGATCCGACAATCAGGCGACCGCCAGAGCTCGCCCATCCTTTAGAATAGGATGCCCATTCCGGCCGGGAACCGCATGAAGCTTCACGTTCGAGAGGAACGCGCCGATGAACCCCCAGCCCCCGAGCACCACGCAGGCGCCGAGCCCGACCTACATGCGGGTCATCCGCCGATTCGTGCGGATCGGTGCGCGCGATGAGGTCGCGCGCCTGCTCGATCGGCTCTACCCCGCGGACGCCGTCCAGGTCCTGCAGGGGCTCCCGCCGAATGAACGCCAGGAGTTCGTCGACGTCCTGATCGGTCACGCCCGCGCCGGCGCGATCCTGGCGGAGCTGCGCCCCGACCTCGCCTGGGAGATTCTCGAAGGGGTCGGGAATGAGAGGATCGCGGCTCTGGTCGACCGTCAGGAGCCGGATGAGGCGGCCGATCTGCTCGGACTCCTCCCCGAGGAGCGCGGCGACGCCGTGCTCGAGCTTCTGGACGAGACGACCGCCGCCAACCTCGATCGCCTGATGACCTACGGCCGCGCCACGGCAGGCGGGCTGATGACCACCCGCTTCGTCGCGCTCAACAGCTCCGTGCGTGTCGGTGACGCCATCGCCCGGATTCGCAGCGAGCCTGAAGCCGAGATGGTCTTTTACCTCTACGCGGTCGATGGGCACGGTCGGCTCGAGGGGGTCGTCTCGCTGCGCCAGCTGGTCCAGGCCCCCGCCGACGAATCGCTGCAGACGATCATGAATCCAAAAGTGATTCGCGTCACCGCCGACGCGACGCGATCGACCGTGGCGGAGATGATCGCCCGTTACAACCTGCTCGCCCTCCCGGTGGTCGACGCCGGCAACACCCTGCTCGGCATCGTCACCGTGGACGATGCCATCGACGCGATGACCGACGAGACGACGCGCGAGATGTACCGCATGGCCGGTCTCAACACCGAGGATCGCGTTGGCAGCGCGCCGCTCTCCTCCGTGCGCCGCCGCCTGCCGTGGATGCTCCTGAACCTCGGGACCGCCGTGCTCGCCTCCTGGGTCGTCTGGTTGTTCGAGGGATCGATCGAACAGGTCGTGGCGCTGGCGGTGTTCCTTCCGATCGTCGCCGGCGTGGGAGGCAACGCCGCTTCACAGACTCTCACCGTCGTCATCCGCGGCATCGCCCTGGGCGAGGTCGACCCCCGCAGCGCCCGCGCGACCGTGCTGCGCGAGACCCTCGTCGGCGCCTCGATCGGGGCGATCACCGGCAGTGTCATGGCGGGAATCGCGATCCTGTGGAAGGGGAAGCCGGTGCTGGGGCTCGTGATCGGCCTGGCGATGATCCTGAACCTGATCGTCGCAGGCATGATGGGCGCCGCCATTCCGCTCATCCTCAAGACGCTCCGGCTCGATCCCGCCCTCGGATCGGGTGTCGTCGTCACCACTTTCACCGACTGTTTCGGGTTTCTCTCGTTCCTCGGGCTGGCGACCCTCCTGCTGCATCACCTCGTATGAGCGACGGCATGGGCCACGAACCACCGGCGGATGACGACGACTTGAGGTCCGATCCCGATGTCCCGGAGGGGGTTTACTACGATCCGGATCTGGCGGTGCACGAACCGGCCCGGGTCCCGGATCATCCCCTCGAACCATCACGCCGCCGGTCGCCCCTGCTCCTGTTCATCGTCGGAGTGCTCGCCCTCACCCTCGGCGTCTACGTCCTGTTCGGCTTGATCGCCGACGAGCGCAAGACCTCTTCCGACTACCTGAACGAGATCCGATTGCGCTCCGGCTCCGCCTGGCAGGTCGCGTTCGAGTTGTCCCGCATGATCGGACGGGAGAACAGTGCGCGGCGCGATCCCGGCTTCACCCCGCGCCTCCTGAATCTGTTCGAGCGCTCCGCCGATGCCGATCCCCGTCTGCGCCGCTACCTCACCCTCACACTGCGGGAGCTGCGTGATCCCTCGAGCATCGAGGCGCTGGTCGGTGCGATCGACGACGAGGATCTGCAGACCCGGCTGTATGCCATCGAGGCACTCGGAGCGATCGGCGATCCGCGCGCATTGCCCGCGCTGCTCCCGTTGATCGCCGCGCCCGAGTCGGACATTCGCAAGGTGATCGCACACGCTCTCGGCTCGATCGACGACCCGGAGAGCCGACCCAACCTGCGCCGCGCCCTCAACGACCCGGTTGTCGACGTGGCCTGGAACGCCGCACTGTCACTCGCCCGACTCGGGGATCCCGAGGGTGCCCCATTGCTGGCCCGTATGCTCGATCGCGCCTACCTGCGCGGCGTCACCCGGGCCGACGAAGGGGGAGTTCCCCGGCGCATGACGGAAACACAGATCCAGCAGGCGATGATCAACGCCCTGCACGGACTGGTCCGGCTGGAGGATCGATCCCATCTGGAGAAGATCAGAACCATCGCCGCCTCCGATCCCGACCTGCGGGTCCGCCAGGCAGCCCTTCAGGCACTCGACGCCCTCTCCCCTCCCCGACCCTGACGCCGTCGAGCCACCGAGCCTGCACCCTCCGGACACGGTCCGCAGCGCTGCGGGGGACCGCGCCGGAATCCGGGACACTTCAGGCGACGGCGCTATTGACAGTGCGGGGAGATTCGGGGAATATAAGCGGCCGTCTTCGAGGGGAACGATTCAATTCGATCGCACGATCGACGCGGCTCCCCACCCATTCGCGGTGCGGGTTCAGATTTTTTCATGAAGTGGACTGCTCAATGACCGACGAGAAGCCGCCGGCGGCACCGCCGGCATCAGGGGGCGGCACAAATCCTCCAGCCCCGGGGCCTGAAGCGGGCGCGACACCGCCCGCGGCGAAGCCGATCGCTGCACCCGCCGGCGCTCCCCCCGGTTCTAAGGCCGCAGCTGCGGCGCGCCCGAAGGGGAAGGATGGCGGCGAAATGAGCCGCCGGGGCTTCCTCTCCACATTAGGAATCGCGTGGACGACCTTCGCCGCGGCGTGCGGCGCCGGCGCCCTCGCCACCGGCCGCTTCATGTTCCCCAACGTCCTGTTCGAGCCGCCGCAGACGTTCAAGGCGGGGTTCCCTTCCGAGTTCATCGTCGGGAACGTCGACCTTCGATTCAAGGAAAGTTTCGGAGTCTTCATCGTGCGCAATGACGACTCGATCTACGCTCTCAAGGCGATCTGCACCCATCTCGGATGCACACCGAACTGGCTGGAGGCGGAGAACAAGTTCAAGTGCCCCTGCCACGGCAGCGGCTTCTATCGGACCGGGGTCAACTACGAGGGCCCCGCGCCCCGGCCGCTCGAGCGCTACCGGATCGTGCTGGCCGAGGATGGCCAGATCCTGATCGACAAGAACAAGTTTTTCGCCTGGGAGAAGGGCGAATGGAGCAATACAGAATCGTTCCTGGCGGCGTGAGGTAAAGAGGTCAAGATGCTGAAGAAGCTCTGGGACTACACGCGGAGCACGCAGGTCTGGAAATCGATCTTCCGGCACGGCCCGATGGAGACACCGCGCAACCGCGGGCTCGCCGTCCTGACCAACGTGTTTCTCCATCTCCATCCCGTCAAGGTGCGCAAGAGTGGTATCCGTCTGCGCTTCACCTGGTGCATGGGCGGGATCACGTTTTTCCTGTTCCTGGTCGAGACGGCGACCGGGCTGCTGCTGATGTTCTACTACCATCCCACGGTCGAATACGCCTACGTCGACATCGTCGATCTCCGGGAGCAGGTGCCGCTCGGCGTCATGCGCGAGCTGCACCGGTGGGGGGCGCACGCCATGGTGATCACGGTCTGGCTGCACATGCTCCGCGTCTTCATGACCGGCTCGTACAAGCCGCCGCGCGAATTCAACTGGAATGTCGGCGTGATGCTCCTGGTTCTGACGCTGCTCCTCTCGTTCACCGGCTACCTTCTCCCCTGGGACCAGCTGGCCATGTGGGCGGTGACGGTCGGCTCGAACATGGCGCGTGCGACCCCGTTTCTGGGGCACGAGGGGCCGGGCGCGAGCCTGCTCGCCCTGGGGGACATCTCTCTCGTGCACGCAGGAAACGACATGCGATTCGCGCTGCTGGCCGGGCGATTTGTCGGCGCCGGGGCACTGCTGCGCTTTTACGTATTGCACTGCGTAGGCATCCCCGTCGTTGCAATTATCCTGATGGCGGTGCACTTCTGGCGCGTCCGCAAGGACGGCGGCATTTCGGGACCGGTTTAGGGGCGCGCCGCGATGGGTCTTCTCGAGTTTCTGAAGGGCCTGGTCAACTGGCTCTCCGAGCCGTCCCGCTTCTTCATCATCTCGACGGTTCTGTTTTTCGTCTTCCTGTTCCCGGGTGAGCTCGGGCCGGCCTGGCTGCGCCGCCTGACCCGGCCGTTGCAGGCGATCTACACCGCCCGCGTCGGCATGAGCCTCTTCGCGGTCACCTTCGTCCTGTTCCTCATCTCCTGCTTCGATGTGAACTTCATCAAGATCGTCGGCAAGCCGGACAACGTCCCGATCGCCGGCATGATCTTCCTGGTCGGATTCTTCGTCTGGTTCGCCCTGCAGCAGGCCCGGGAGAACGATCGCCGCAGGGAGGGGGGCCACCCCCTGATCGAGCAATCGGAGAAGGGGGACGGGAAGGTCCTGGTCTGGCCGGATCTCGTATACACCGAGTTCATCTGCATGATCCTCTGGACGATCTTTCTGATCGCGTGGTCGATCCTCCTCCAGGCGCCGATCGAGGAGCCGGCCAACCCGGCCAAGACGCCGAACCCGAGCAAGGCCCCCTGGTACTTCCTCGGGCTCCAGGAGATGCTCGTCTATTTCGATCCCTGGATCGCCGGCGTGCTGCTTCCCGGACTGATCATCGCCGGACTGTGCGCCATCCCTTACATCGACACGAACCCGAAGGGAAACGGCTACTACACCTTCAAGGAACGCAAGGTGGAGATCGCCATCTTCCTGTTCGGTTTCGTCGTCCTGTGGGTGTGGCTGATCGTCATCGGCACCTTCCTGCGCGGCCCCAACCAGAATTTCTTCGGGCCGTTCGAGTACTGGGACGCGCACAAACTCGTGCCGTTGATCAACGTGGATCTGAACCAGCTGGTCTGGGTTCGTCTGTTCGGCAGGACGCCCCCTTCGAACCCGCTCCTGCGCGAGTTTTTCGGGCTGATCATCGTGATCGCCTACTTCGCCGTCCTGCCCCCGCTGCTGGCGAAGAAGTGGCTGAAGCATTTCTACGAGAAGATGGGGCCGGTGCGTTTCCACATCATGGTGTTTCTCATGCTGAACATGATCAGCCTGCCGATCAAGATGCTGCTGCGGTGGACCATGAACATGCATTACCTGGTCGCGATGCCGGAGTATTTCTTCAACATCTGACGATGGAGGGGACCACCCCTCTCTTTCGAGGACAAGCGTGCCCAGAAAGCCCGATGAATATCTCAGACAGATGAACCCGATGAACATGCTGTTCGCCCTGAGCAGCATCGGGCTTCTTCTGACCATTGGCTGGATGGTGTACGACGACTACGCCCGCGCGTGGAAGGGATATCAGAAGGGGTTCGCCCGCCTCGATGCCGAGAAGACCCGGCGGGAGATCGAGGAGGCCGCGGGCCGTGTCGACCAGGAGGCCCTCGCCAACCTTCAAGAAAAGATCGACACCGCGCTCGCCGGCGAGGAACAGCATGCCGGCGACCTGGAGGCGGCGGAAGCCCTGCTGGTCGAAACCGAGGCCAAGCGTTACAAGGACGATCTCGACTTTCGCACCGCCAAATCGACCTACGACGCCAGGAAATTCGACTACGAGGAGGTCGCCCACCACCACCCCGAGCAGGCCGAGGGCCTGGCGGCCGAGATGCGGGAGCTCGAACAGCGTCTCACCGAGCTGCGCATCAGCCTGCTGGAGCATGAGAAGACGCGCGAGGCGACGGAGAAGACCATCCAGGCGATCACCGGCCTTCGCGAGGGGGCGCAGAATCAGCTCACGGAGATGTTGTCGGAACGCGAGCGTCTCACCCAGAGACTCGACACGGTGGCTCCCCGCGGTCTGATGCGCGTCGCCATCGATGCGCTGAATGCGCCGATGATGGATTTCATCGCGCCGACACTGAAGATCCAGCAGGTGGTGCTGGACGACATCCCGATCGACATCAACTTCGTGAAGATCCCGCGCGCGGATCGCTGCCAGACCTGCCATCTCGGCTCGGCAATGGCCGGATTCGAAGACGACGCGCA
>JAZGDH010000047.1:0-14925 GCA_036477555.1 Acidobacteriota bacterium | reverse complement strand
GACCGTTCTCCCCCGTCACAGGGTCGCCCGGTCCGGAATCATCCTCCCCTTGACCACCGCTCCGGTGAACGCAGCCTGACGCAATGGCCGACTTCGGAGCGCTCTGTCTGCTGATCGCCCTGGCCACATCCGCCTGGGCAGGACTCGCCTCGTACAACGGCTGGCGGTCGCAGTCGGGGCAGCTGATTCTGAGCGGTGAGCGGGCCGTCATCGCCACCTGGTCCCTCGTCGCGATGTCGGTCATCGCGCTGGAAGTCTGTATCTTCACGGACCGGTTCGACCTGGAATACGTCGCCTCTTACTCCAACAGAGACCTCTCTCCGATCTACAAGCTCTCGGCATTATGGGCCGGGCAATCGGGCTCGATCCTGTTCTGGTTGTTCATCCTCGTCTCGTACGCCGGCGTCGTCGTGCTGCTGAACCGCCGGCGCAATCGCGCCCTCATGCCCCTGGTCACGACGACGATGTCCGCCATCTCGATCTTCTTTCTCTTCCTGGTGAACTTCATGACGTCCCCGTTCACGCGGCTCACCTTCCTGCCGGTCGACGGGAACGGCATGAACCCGCAATTGCAGAACCCGTTCATGGCGATCCATCCTCCCTGCCTGTACCTCGGATACGTCGGCCTGTCCGTCCCGTTCGCCTTCGCGATCGGCGCGCTCGTCACCGGGCGGCTCGATGACACCTGGTTCCGGACGACCCGCCGCTTCACCATCGTGTCGTGGTTCATTCTGGGGGCCGGAATCCTGCTCGGAGGCTGGTGGGCCTACGTCGAGCTCGGCTGGGGCGGTTACTGGGCGTGGGATCCGGTCGAAAATGCGTCGCTCATTCCCTGGCTTACCTGCACCGCCTTCCTCCACTCGGTGATGATCGAGGAACGCAAGAAAATGCTGCGGGTGTGGAACCTCTCGCTGGTGATCATGAGCTTCCTGCTGGCGATCCTCGGAACGTTCATCACCCGTAGTGGCGTGATCTCGTCGGTGCATTCCTTCACCAAGTCCGACATCGGCCCGCTCTTCGCCGGGTTTCTGGGCCTCTGCACACTGGTGTCGGTCGGCCTGCTTCTGTACAGGCTTCCGGAGCTGAAGAGCCCGGTGCGGCTCGAGTCGTTCGTCTCGCGCGAGAGCAGCTTCCTGTTCAACAACCTCCTGCTCGTCGGGGCGGCGTTCGCCATACTCTGGGGAACTATCTTCCCGATCCTGTCGGAGGCGGTGCGCGGTGTGAAGATCACCGTCGGGCCGCCCTTCTTCAACGAGGTGATCGTCCCGATCGCCCTTGCCCTGATCACCCTGAGCGGCATCTGCCCCCTCATCCCGTGGCGACGCGCGTCACCCCGCAGGCTGTTCGACAAAATCCGCGTGCCGCTATCGGTGCTGGCCGTCGTCCTCGTCGGTCTGCTCGTGGGTGGCTTGCGCGACATTTACGCGCTCGTCTCGTTCACGCTGTGCGGCTTCGTCATCACCACGATCGTCATGGAGTTTTACTGGGGCACGCGGGCGCGCCAGAAGGCGACCGGGGAAACCCCGGTGGGCGCCCTGCTGGCGCTGGTCGATCGCAACAAGCGCCGATACGGCGGCTTCACGGTGCACCTCGGAGTCATCCTGATCGTCGTCGGGGTCGCCGGCTCTTCGATTTTCCAGCAGGAATCGGTCGCCACCCTGGCTCGCGGCGAATCGTTCACCGCCGGACCCTATACCCTCCGGTTCGAGGAAATCGCGCGCCACGACACACCCAACTTCGAGTTCCACGGCGCCCGCATGGCGGTGCTGCGAGGGGAAAAGCAGGTCGGCACTCTCGTGCCCGGACAGAATTTCTATCGCGCCGGACAGGATCCCTCGACCGAGGTCGACATCCACCACACGCTACGGGAGGACCTCTACCTGATCTTCCTGGGCCTCGATCCGCAGACGGGGCAGGTGACCCTGAAGGCCTACATCAATCCACTCATCAACTGGATCTGGATCGGCGGCGGGGTGCTCTTGATCGGATCCTGGTTCGCCATGCTTCCCGATCTGCGGGACCGCAAGAGAAAATCCGAGGCGCGCCTGCGGGAGATGGAACGCGATGCGGCGTGAAGCGGCCAGCCTCCTGCTCGGACTGCTGATGGCGTCCTCCCCGGCGCTCGCACGGGCGGCGGAACCCTCGACACAGCACGCCATCGAATCGAGTCTGATGTGCTATTGCGGATGCGCCAATCTGAGCATCCGCATCTGCACCTGCGGCACGGCCGATGCAATCCGCCGGGAGATCGCCGGGCGACTGGACGACGGCCAGTCCCGGGATCAGGTCCTGCAGGCGTTCGTGGAGCGGCACGGCGAGCAGATCCTGGCCTCTCCTGTCAAATCGGGTTTCAACCTGATGGCGTGGATTGTCCCGTTCGGTGCGCTCCTCCTGGGAGGCCTCGTTCTCACCCTCGCCCTGCGCCGCTGGACGGCGCGTGCGCCGGACGAATCCACACCCGAACCGGCGAAAACCGCGGCGGCATTGACCGACGACGAGCGTAAACTGTCAGAGCGAATGGAGCGTGAGCTCCGCGAGGAGTTGTAATGATTCCGCTGGCCGGTATCCTCCTGATCCTGCTGACCGTCGCATGGGTGCTCACACCGCTCACCCGCGGCATCGCGGCCCCGCTGAAGGACGGCTCCGATCGGCTGGCGGAGCTGCGCGAGCTCTACGCGCTCCGCGATGTCGCGTACGAGGCGATCCGGGATATCGAGTTCGACTTTCACGCCGGCAAGATCGACGAGGACGATTACCGCGAGTTGAATGAGCGGCACCGGCGGGAGGCGATGCAGCTGGTGGGGCGGATCGAGGCGATCGAAACACGCATCCAGACCGACTCCAGGGGACGGCAGGACGACGCGTGATTACCGCGCCATCGAATGAGCCCGCTGTCCGGGCTGCGGCGCTGCGCAGGGTCTATGGCACCCTTCCCGCGCTCGACGGCGTCGATCTCACCGCGCCGTCCGGCACCTGCATTCTCCTGCTGGGGGCCAATGGCGCAGGGAAATCGACCCTGCTCCGCGTCCTCTCTACCCTGATTCCCCCGACATCCGGCACTCTGTGGATCCATGGAGCGGACGTGCGGCAGGCCGATCGTGTGGCTCTGCGCCGCCGCATCGGCCTGCTCGCCCATCAAACCTATCTGTACGAGGACCTGAGCGCGGCCGAGAATCTGCAATTCTATGCGCGCCTGTACGGTCTGCCCTCCCCGCGTGACGCCGCCCGCGAAGCGCTGGCATCGGCCGCCCTCGGGGATCGAGCCGACGATTTCGTTCGCACCTTCTCCCGCGGCATGAAACAGCGACTCGCGATCGCCAGAACCCTCCTCCATGATCCTGATCTGCTGCTGCTCGACGAGCCGTTCACCGGGCTCGACCGCGAGTCGTGCGCCGACCTCACCGGGAGGCTCGCCGCATTGCGGGATGCCGGCCGCACCTGCGTCCTGGCCACGCACGCGGTCACCGTGGCCGCCGGCCTCGCCGATCGTGTCGTCGTGCTCGCGGCCGGACGCATCGCGGCCGATCATCCCGCCGCGCGCATGGGCCCACGGGAGCTCGAGAGCCTCCTCGGAGAGGTAACAAGGGGTCCGGCCGGACCGGGTGGCGCATGAGGTATTTCGGGGTCGTGGCGCTGATCGCCGCCAAGGACCTGAAATCCGAGCTCCGGCGGCCCGATCAGGCCGTCGCGCTTCTGTTCTTCGCCGGACTGGTCCTCGTCGTCTTTCATTTTACGTTCGACTTCACCATCATCGACTTCGCAACCCTCGGCCCCGGCATTCTCTGGGTCGCATTCATCTTTTCCGGCGTGCTGGCACTCAGCCATACATTCCAGGCGGAGCGTGAGGCCGATCGCATCGAGGGGATCCTGCTCGCGCCGATCGACCCGAGCGCCTTCTATCTCGGCAAGGTCGTCTCGACGGTGATCATCATGGCGGGGGTCGAGGCGATCCTCGTTCCGGTGTCGGTGGTCATGTTCAATCACCGGTTCGGCTCACACATCACGCTGACGATCCTGGTTCTGATCCTGAATACGATCGGCTTCGCCGCGGTCGGCACCCTGCTCGCTGCGATGACCACCCGCACACGATTGGGGGAGATGCTGCTGTCCCTCCTGCTGCTGCCGATGGCAGTGCCGATCACGCTGGCCGCCGTCAAGACGACCTCGGCGATCCTCTCCGGTCGCCCCTTCGATCGATATGCGCACTGGCTGACCCTCTCCGCCGCATACGACATCATCTTCCTTTCCGCAGCGGTTCTCCTCTTCGATTATGTGCTCGAAGAGTGAGGGTCCGGGCGGGCGGTCCGCCAGGAGTCGCGCTATAATCGCGCGCCTCGCCGGAGGCTGATGGTGAACGGTTCCAACAATCGATGGCTCTGGCCGGAACGCCTTCTCTTCGCGGCGCTGCTCGCGCTCGTGCCGGTTTGTCTCTACCAGATCTTCGCCGTGGTGCCCACGGAGCAGAAGATGGGTGTGGTGCAGCGCATCTTCTACTTCCACGTTCCGGCGGCCCTGGCCGCCTTCGTCGGCGTCGCGCTGTGCGCCTCATGCAGCGCCCTCTACCTCTGGAAGCGCGAACGCCGCTACGATCTCCTGGCCCACGCCTCGGCGGAACTCAGCGTGGTGTTCTGCACGATCGTCCTGATCACGGGTCCGATCTGGGCCCGGCCTGTCTGGGGGGTCTGGTGGACCGGTGAGGTCCGTCTCACCTCGACGCTCGTGCTCTGGCTGATGTACGTCGCCTACCTGATCCTCCGACGGAATGCCGAGAACCGCGAGCAGGCGGCTCGCTGGGGGGCGGTGGTGGCGATCATCGGATTTCTCGACGTGCCGATCATCTACAAATCGGTCGAGTGGTGGCGGGGATTGCACCCTAAAGTCCTGCGGATCTCCGGGGGCGGCGGGCTCGACCCGACGATGGAAAGGACACTCCTCCTGTGCAGCGTGACGTTCCTGCTGCTCTTCACATTCTTGCTCGTGCAACGCGCGCGTCTCGGTCGCCTGCAGGACGAGGTCGAGGCACTCACCCACGCCGCCGCGGCCCGGCCGGCGCCGGGAGCAACCGGCGGGCCGCCGATGGGAGGATCATGATTACGATCGAGCCAACCATCCACCTGCTCACCCTGTTCGCCTTCGTTTCGGGCCCCCTCGCGGCGGCGACCGGCTCTGCCCTGGATCCGGCCGCGCAGGCGGCCGTGATCGAGCGCGGCCTCCGTTTCCTGATGAGCGCCTACACCATCGTCTGGGTCATTCTGGCCATCTACATGCTCAGCCTCTCGGTGCGGCTGCGCCGGATATCGAGCCAGATACGTCGGCTCCGGGAGCGGTTCGGCGCCTGAGCCGACCGGGAGGAGCGCCTCCCTGCGGCGATCCCCGATGCCGGGAACCTCGCCCCCGGTTCATCCGTAAAGTCAGGCAGGCGCGGGCGATCGATCGCCTCCGCCTCTAATCCGAGGAGGGAACGATGCGACAGAAACTCAAACCGTTCGGCGTGGCGGTCGCGGTCGGAATGATGCTGCTGACCCTCGGCGTCGCCACGACGACGGCGGCGGAGAAACGGGAGACGACCGAGGGACGCTACTTGAAGATCCGCGTCTACCACGGAGATGCCGAAACCCCCAACGTGATCGTCAATCTTCCTCTCAAGGCGGTCACAGCCCTGTTCCGGCTGGCGGTCCGATCCGGGGTGCTGGATGGCGACATCCACGTCGACGTGCCGCATGGTGACAGACAGCTGAACCTGTCCGGCGAGGACTTTGAGGAATTCATCGACGTGCTCGCATCGATGGGACCGGGTGAGATCATCAAGATCCAGGAGGATGACGAGCGGGTCGAGATCTGGATCGAATAACTGACCGGGCTGTGGTACCGTCGCGGTGTCATGGCCAATTCCGGGAACTCAGTCGCCGTCTTCGGATCCTCCGAGCCGCCGCCCGGCAGCCCCGCCTATCGTGAAGCCGAGGAGGTCGGGAGACGGCTCGCCGAATCGGGCTGCATCGTCGTCAACGGCGGCTACGGGGGCGTGATGGAGGCCTCGGCACGGGGTGCGCGCGAGGTCGGCGGCTCCACCCTCGGCGTCACCACCAGTGCTTTCCGGTTCCGCGCCGGAGCGAACCGCTTCATCGAACGTGAACGCTGCGAGCCCGACCTATTCGCCCGCACGCGGGGACTGGTCGAGGAGGCCGACGCCTTCATTATCCTGCCCGGGAAGAGCGGCACCCTCGCCGAGTGGGCCTCCCTCCTGGCCCTGTGCCGCGCCGATCTTCTTGGACCCCGGCCGATCGTCCTCCTGGGCCGTCTATGGGAGGATCTGCTCGGCCAGCTGCGCCGCCTGGGGATCATCGGCGAGCCCGAATTCGCCGTCTGCCGCATCGCCCGAAGTCCCGAGGAGGCCGTCCGGGCCGTGGCGCATTGCCTGAAGGGCGCTGCCCACTTATAATCCCCTCCGCCCGTGAGGAGATCATGACGTCCACCGACACACCCAAGAGCTGGGTGCGCGACTACTTCGAAACGATCGTCAGCTGCGTGATTTTTGTCCTGTTCGCGCGGGCCTTCGTATTCCAGCAGTCGAAGATCCCGACCGGCTCGATGCGGCCGACGCTGCTCGTCGGCGACTACATCATGGTGAATAAATTCGCCTATTCGCCGACGGCAAGCGGCGACGGGCTGCTATCGGCCCTGGAGAAGACCCTTCTCCCGGTCCGGGCGGTAGAGCGGGGCGACATCGCAGTCTTCAAGTACCCCAGCGAACCGGAGAAGGATTACATCAAGCGGGTCATCGCCCTGTCCGGCGACGAGATCGAGATCCGGGATCGGCAGGTCTATATCAACGGCGAGCCGATCGAGGAACCGTACAAGGTGCATCGTAATCCGCGGCAGTTCTCCGCCCATCGTGCGAACTATTCCGCGACCCGGGTCCCCGAGGGCATGCTGTTCTGCATGGGGGACAATCGCGACAACAGCCACGACAGCCGCGACTGGGGCTTCGTGCCCCGCGATTATCTCAAGGGCCGCGCCTTCATGATCTGGTGGTCGTACGACGAGGATCGGGACGATTATCTGAGAACATCCTTCCTCGATCGTCTGAAGAGCATCAGCTCGAAGCTCGCCCATTTCTTCACGCGTTCGCGCTGGACCAGGACATTCCAGATCATCAAGTGATCCGGGAGATGTCCATCTCTCGAGGAAGATCGACCGGCGCGGGCACGCGCCCTGCTCCGCTCCACGCCCTGAAGCTCGACCAGCGCCAATCGGCCGGATGGCTCGCCAGGCGGGCAGCGACCGGCGTCCGATGCAGGTATTCGGCCCTGCGTGTGATCCCTCCGCTCTCCCGAATCGCAACCCTCTGATCGGCATCCTGCCACACCAGGCCGAGCCGGCCCGAGCGGCTGTTGATCTCCCGCGCAAACCTCGACTTCAGCCGGTGCACGGTGATCTGAGCCCAGCGTGGGTCACCACCCGGAGTCCCGAGAATCAGCCGTACCTGATCAGGCAGCAGCACGTAAGCATGCAGCCGGAATCCCAGCCGACGCCGCAACGCCGCCAGCACACGGAAGAAAAGTCTCGCCACCGCCGGCTCGGCAAAAATCGGTCGACCACCATACGCCCACAAGGTGACGAGAAAAGCCGCTTCATCATGACTCGTGATCCTCACACCGCACCCTCCCCCTGTATCGACACCATCGGCTCCACTCTTCACACTGCCTATGCAATCCGGATGCGCGCCTGCGCCCGCGAGCCTGACCGCGTCGTCGCGGCACGATCGGTGCGCAGGCTGGTGTCGTGCCGTCCGGACGGGGACGGGAAGGACGAACGGCGATCGCAATGGAACGACTGGCGAGACGCGGGGCGGTTCAGTCCTCGGACTAGGGTTCGGGGATTGGAATGCGCGGCAGGTCGGGGGCCGGACCACCCGGGGCGATGATCCCATGGCGCCCCCGCCCGGGAGGCCGATCCGGAAAATCGCTCCGATAGTGGCTGCCGCGGCTCTCCTCCCGCCTGAGGGCGCTCTCCGCGATCAGGCGGCCCGTGAACAGCAGATTGCGCGCCTCCAGGCCGGCGCGGCTCACGGGTCGTGGTGCGAGACCCTCTTCGAGCTTCAGAATCGCCCTGATCGCACGGCGCAACCCTGCCCCTTCACGGAGAATTCCGACGTCCTCCCACATGATCGACCGGAGCGCTTCGCCAGTCTGCAGCGCGTAATCGGGATCGATCGAGAGACTCCTCGGAATCTCGGGTGGTCGATTCGGCTCGATCGTGGTCCGGCCCTCGCCGACCACGTCGCGCCCGGCCCGCGATCCCTGGACCAGGCCCTCGAGAAGCGAGTTGCTGGCAAGGCGATTGGCGCCGTGCACCCCGGTGCAGGCGACCTCGCCGGCGGCGTACAACCCCGGGATAGAGGTCTTCCCCCTGAGATCCGACTTCACCCCGCCCATCATGTAGTGGGCACAGGGGGCGACTGGAATACGCTGGCTGGTAACGTCGATGCCATACCGTTCGCAGGTCGTGGCGATGGTCGGAAACCGCGAGCGGACGAACCCCGGATCGAGACCTGTCATGTCGAGGAAGACGTGTGCGACGCCGGTGCGCCTCATCTCGGTGACGATGCCACGCGCCACGATGTCCCGCGGCGCAAGTTCGGCGCGCGGGTCGATTCCCTCCATGAATCGTTCGCCGCGCGCACTGACGAGCCTCCCTCCCTCCCCTCTCATCGCCTCCGAAAGCAGAAAGCGCGGCACCCCCGGAAGCGCCAGGGCGGTCGGGTGAAACTGCACGAATTCCAGATCCATCAATTCGGCGCCAGCGCGGTATGCCATCGCCACGCCGTCGCCGGTCGCCTGCTCGGGGTTGGTCGTCTCGGAATAGACCCGCCCGGCGCCACCGGTCGCGAGGATGACAGCCGGCGCCCGCAAGGCCAGCGTCTCGCCATTCCGTTCGTCGATCGCCAGCAGACCGGCACACCGGCCGCCGGCAAGCAGGAGATCGATCGAGAACATGTGCGGCAGAAGCTCGATCCCTTCCGTGTGCCGGGCCCGATCGACCAGGGTGCGGACGATCTCCTGCCCGGTCGAATCCCCGTGAGCATGCAGGATGCGTCTCTTACTGTGAGCCCCCTCACGCCCCAGGGCGAGGCGCGCCCCCTCTCGATCGAACCGGGCGCCCCATTCGATCAACTCGAGCGCGCGCGCCGGCCCCTCCTCAACGAGCACGAGGACGGCGCTTTCATTGCACAGTCCATCCCCCGCCTGAAGGGTGTCGCTGTAGTGCAGCGCGACCTCGTCATCGTCGGAGAGGACCGCCGCAAGACCACCCTGAGCCTTGTCGGAGGAGGAATCGGTCGGCCTGTCCTTGGTCAGGATCGCCACACGCCGACCGCCTGAAGCGATCTCGATCGCGGCGCGGATCCCGGCGATCCCGCTCCCCACGACCAGAGCATCGTATCCTTGTGCATTCATGATTGGATTCAGTCTACCGGGATCCTCCCTGAACCGTAAGCCCTTTTCTTGACACCCTTTCCGCGCATCCCTATCATGGGCGGCGCGTCGGACAGGCCCGGCGATCGGACGGACGAGCCATGGACGATCTCCCGCTCAAAGGATCCGCCAGCGACATCTTTCTGCCGCGCCTGTTCGGACAGCTGCACCGGAACCGGTTTGAAGGTGTCGTGCGGCTGGCGCTCGGGCAGACCGCCAAGGTGATCTATTACCGTGCCGGCGAGATCGCTTCGGCCGCGAGCAACGCCGAGTCGGATCGGCTGGCGCACCTGTTTATCAGTACGGGACGCCTGACGCGGGAACAGCTCGATCTGGCGCGCGCGCGCATCACCACCGGTGGCTCCCTCGGCAGGACGCTGATCGAAATGGGCTTCCTGACCCCGGTGGAGCTCCTCCATGGGGCGCGCGATCAGGTTCGGCAGATTTTGAACAGCAGCTTCCTCCTCACGTCGGGGCACTACGAATGCGATTCCGGCCCGTTACCCCCTGAAGTCACGGCTCTCGGCCTGCCGACCCGACGTCTCATCTTCGACGCACTGATGCAGGCCCATGACCGGCAGTGGATCGTCCGTCAGCTCGGTTCGATGGAGTCGGTCTACACGCCGGCGGAGGATCTGGCCGCCGGCCTGGAGGCACTCGGGCTCGATCCGGCGCTGTCTCGTGTCGCCCACTACATGGATGGGTCGCAGACCCTCAGGGACCTGAGTGGCCGTACGGCACTTGATGATTTCACCGTCAGCAAACTGTTCCTGGCTCTCGAGATTCTCGGGATGTCGCGACTCGTCGGATCGCCACCCCGCGCCGATGCCGTCCAGGGCCGCAGGATCGAGATCACGCCGGAGGTGTCGCCGTCGGAGCCGGAGCCGGTCCTACTCCCGGTCCTTCTCGATGAACCGCTCGAATCGGATCCGGTCTCCCCCCTCATCGCCCCGGCCCCGCTGGCAGGCGCTCAACCGGACGCTCAGACAGACCCTCCAGATCCCCCGATGGCTCAGGAAGGCGAAGCGGTGCAGACCATGGTCGAGGGGCCCGACCTGACGGCCCCGATCGGTGAGCCGGATCCCCCGGTCTCGGAGGAGCGGGAGATTCCATCCGTGGCCGACTCACCGGCCCCGGGGCCGATGAGTCCATCGGGAAGGGGCGAGCCGGGGCCGGAGCCATCTGGTGCGCCAACGCGCAGCCGGAGAGACGACCCCGGGTGGCAGACCGACCCGGAGACGGGCGAACGGGTTGCATTCGGTCCGGTGGAACTCACATTTGACGGGAGGGTCTCGTCCGAGGAAGAGCGAACCTCGCGCTGGACGCGCTGGGTCGGCATGACCGCTGCCGCCGTCCTGATGATCGGCGCAGCGCTCATCTACGTCATGCGCAACGGAGGCGAGACCGGGGACGCGGGGCCGATTGCGAGCACCGTGCCGCCCTCCGCTGCGGCGGACACGGAGATGGAAATGCACTCGAAGACGGCGGCGCCCATGGAGGCCTCGATGTCCCAGGAGACGTCGATGCCGACGATCGACTCTCCCGCGCCGCATGAGGAGGGGGGGGAGCCGGACCTCGAGGCGCCGCCCGGCGAAGAGGCAGGTGAAACCATGCGGACAGTTGCCGCCGTACAGGCACGCGACACCGCCGCCGCGGAACTGGGAACCCCGGAGACGATCGGAACGATGCGCGGGGGCGCCGTCATGACCGCCAGGCCCGGCCGGCCGGCGACAGCGCTCACCACGATACCCGAACCACCTCCTGCCGCCCCACCGCGCGGCTCGGTCTCACCGTTTCAAAACCCGTCGCGTTACGCGTCGGCCCTCAAGATACTCGATGACGGCGACCCCGATCGAGCGGCGCGTATCTTCCAGGATCTTGTCGTTGCCGAGCGCCCGGACAGGCACACGATGCAGCTCATGGTCGCCTGTCAGGCCGACACCCTGCACTCGATCCGCGCCTGGTCGGGTGACCGGGGCTCGCTGTTCATCGTGCCGTTTTCTTTCAAGGGGAGAGACTGCTACCGCGTCTGCTGGGGACTCTACCCCACTTCCGGGGCGGCCGAGGGAGCGCGCTCCGACCTGCCGGCGGCCTATACCGAGTTGGGCCTGACGCCGATCGTCGTCCCGATCGTGCGGCTCCGCCCTCCAGCCCGATCCCGATGAGCCGTCGTAAACGACCGTTCCTCGCCATCTCATTCCTGCTGCTCGCCGTCGCTGCGCCGGTTGACGCCGACGTCATTCACCTCAGGAATGGCGGCACGGTCACAGCCGATGCCTGGGAGGAGCGCGGCGAGAACCTGATCATCCACCAGGGGAGCAGCATCCTGGTGGTGCCGCGCGCCGACGTGCTCCGGATCGAGACGAACCCGAGTCCCGACAAGCCCCCGCCGGTGAAGGTTCAGATTGAGTATTCCCGCGAGTCGACCCCGCCGAAAACCCAGAGATCCCTGAAAGACCTGACGGTGGATGAGGTCCAGACCCGCATCAGGGAACTGAAGAAGCGTCTGAGGGAAAATCCGGACGGACGGGAGAAACGGGTCCGGGAGATTGTCGCCCTGCTCAACCACCTCGGCGAACGGGCCTATCGCGAGCGGGATCTCGGGTCGGCCCAGGCCTGGTTCCGCGAGGCGCATAATCACGACCGGCGGGATGCGGTCGCGCAGCTCGGCCTCGCGGCGACCTACTTCGCCCAGGGTCAGGACATCTACGCCCGGTCGACCCTCGAGCAGGCGCTCCTCGACCATCCCCGTGACCCCTCCCTGCTTCTGCTGCTCGGTGACGTCTACTACAGTCAGGATCGCCCGGAGGACGCTCTCGAAACGTGGGAGAAGGCGCAGGGGATCCTCCCCGGTGACCCCGTCCGAAACCGTATCGAGAAACTCCGTCGCGAGCACCAGATCGAAGAGAGTTACCGGCGATCCGACGCCGCCCACTTCACCCTCAAGTACGACGGCCGGATCGCGCAGGCCGATCTGGGAGCCGAAATCCTGCAGTACCTCGAGGATGAGTTCTCGGCCATGGTGACCCGGTTCGATTACTATCCGCGCCAGCCGATTTCGATCATCGTCTACCCTCAGCGCCAGTTCCACGAAGCGACCCTCGCCGAACGAAACGTCGGAGGCCTCTTCGACGGCAAGATCCGCGTTCCGATCGCTGGCCTCAAGCGTCTCGACCCGAGGGCGCGTGCCGTCCTGATCCACGAACTGACCCACGCTTTCATCTCTGGAAAGAGCCGGAGGACCGCCCCCCGCTGGCTCCACGAGGGTCTGGCCCAGCATGTCGAGGGGCGCTCCACCCCTGCGGCCGTCGGCCGGAGCCTCGCCGAGGAGTACCGATCCATGGCGGACGCCGCTGCCTGGGGAGCCGGGTTCTCCTACCCCTCCTCGCTGTCGTTCGTAGAGCACCTGATCGCACGCGAGGGCTTCTTCCGTCTCCTCGATGCCCTCGAGTCGATGGGAGAAGGGGTCGGAGCCGAAGAGGCCTTCGAACGCGCCACCCGGTACACGCTTCGTGAGCTGCGCGAAGCGTGGGGAGAATCCCTCACCCGGGCTCACTTGCACTAGACAAATAGGTAACACAAATTATGGGGTGGGCCAATCCGCGCTCTGGCCTCCGGGGGAATTTTCCGCCCGGTCAGCGAGGAGCCGACGCATGCAGGGAAAGCTCGCCGAAAGTATCCCGGCCGAGATCCTGAACCAGATCCAGTGCCGCAAGGTGTCCGGGATCCTGCGCCTGCAGTTCGGCACGATTACCCGCCAGATCTTCATCGATGCCGGGGTCGTGGTCCGCTTCGCGGCCAGCACCCACGGATCGGAGAGCATGACGGCCCTGATGCGCGATCGGGGCGCGGTGACCGATGAACAGCTGCGCGAAGCCTCAACGGCCAAAAAACCGGACGAATTGCTGGGCACGACTCTCGTCCGGCTCGGATTTCTCACCCGCCAGAGTCTGTTCGATCTGACCCAGGAGCATATCCGCCGCGTCGCCCACGGAGCGATGCTGCTCAAGGACGGCACCTTCGATTTCCAGCAGGGCGGCCTGCCGTTCCGCGAGCAACTCGACTCCGGATTGAGCACGGCCCTGATCCTCCTCGAGTGGTCGCGGGATATCGCCGACATTGAATGGATTCGACCACGCCTCGGATCAACGGACGAAAAGGTGAGGCTGTCGCCGCACCCCCCCGAGGGGTATCAGTCGGTCCCCCTCAACCCGGCCGAGGGGTACACGATGTCGCGCGTCGATGGGACGGCGACCATCCGGGAGATCTGCATCGTCAGTCCGATGGGGGAGGAAACGACGTTGAGGGCGCTCTTCGGCCTGATGATGGCCGGCATCCTCGATGCCATGGGACACCCGGCTGCGGCCGTCAAAGCGGGCGCACGCCGACCGGCGACGGCCGCAGGAAGCCGGAGACCGGGAGGCGTTCTGAAAAGCCGTGTGCCGGGCAATGGCGGCGCGCCGCGAACACGTCGACCCACGAGCGCCCGCCCGGCGCCGCGCATCGAGCGGGTGCGTCCCGCCACGGCGCCCGATCTGGAGCAGGAGATGCTGGTCCGCTTCGGGCAGATGAACGAGGCCGATCTGTACGTCGTCCTGGGGGTCGCTCACGGCGCAGGCGACGATGACATCCGACGCTCCTACTACGGGCTGGCGAAGCAGTTCCACCCCGACAAATTCACGCGTGAGGAGATGAAGACCAAGGCGGAGAAGGTCTTCGCCCACATCACCCAGGCCTACTCGACCCTGGGAAAGGGGGAAGCGCGCAAGAAGTACGACGAGGAACTCTCCCTGCGCAGCACGACCAACCAGAAGACGGTGGAGCCGGCCGACATCGCGAGGATGAACTTCAAGACCGGGAGGGAGAATTTCTCGAAGGGGCGCTTCGCCGAGGCGGTCACCTTCTTTCAGAACGCCTGCGATCAGGACCCGAAGCGCGCCGAATACTGGCATTACCTCGGAATGACGCAGTCGAAGAACCCGCGCTGGAAGAAGGACGCCGAGGAGAGCTTCCTCAAGGCGATCCAGATCGACCCGAGCAACGCCGACAGCTACGCGCACCTCGGCGCCCTTTACGCCCGCGGTCATCTCGAGAAGCGGGCACGCATCATGTACGAGAAGGCTCTCCAGTGGAACCCCGATCAGTCACTGGCCCGTGAGGGCATGGAGGCGCTGGACTCGGGCGGCAAGCAGGGCCTCATGGGCATGTTCAAGAAGTGACGCCCGGCCGACGCGGTGGCGCCGAAGCGGACCGGTGACGGAAGAGAAATGACCGACGATCCCGACAAGTCAGCGAGAGACGAAACACCGGATCACCCCGAGCGGATCGGTCCGTACCGTGTCGATGGAGTGGTCGGCGCCGGCGGCATGGGGATCGTCTACCTCGCCTACGACGAAGCGCTGCAGCGACCGGTCGCTCTCAAGACCCTTCTGCCGGCGCTGACGGTCGACCC